>NZ_JBTUOC010000023.1:0-17580 GCF_058345725.1 Simiduia sp.
CAGAGCGCTTTACCGCTTCTTTTCGAAACTCTTCGGTGTAATGCTGGTGTTTTTTGCGTGTCATTCGACACCTCCATATCAGTCAAATATAACTATACAGGGTGTCTACTTTTCGTGGGTAACTTGGATATCTAACGCCGCAAGCAAAGGCGAGCGTTAGCGAGTCCAGCGCCGAAGGCGCGATTTTGGCTTGCTTTGTTAAGAATTTTTCTCGACACCACTGCTTCTAAACATCAATTCACGAGCTCGTTGCGTAGAAATACCCCAATCGTCGGTCTCCCAGCGCTTTTCACCTTTTTCCGTTAAGTACAACATATGATCTTTGCAATCCAGGCTGGGCCATTTGCTTATTCGGGTAAGGGATTGTTCTTTTGATAAGTCTATAGTCTCTTCGTTCTCTAGCCTATAGATTAAAATCGTATCATCTTTAACAAAGCTGGATAGTATTTCTAAAACCTCTTCTTTATCACAGATCCACTTTTCAAACTCCCAAACAATCTCCACCAACATCCCTTCTTCACTGGCTGTTAGAGCTATTAAATATTGAATATCTTGCGTGGATATTTTTTCCATAATGGGTGCTTAACGCCCGGCTTTGGGGCGGCCGGAGCGTAGCGTAGGCCGTCCCGCCGCGTATTTAGCGGCGCACAAGAGCCGCTTGTTATTGGCCGCCGGTTTGCACCTGCTACAACGCTAGATAGCGGAGCGGTAGCGAAGCCAGTAGCCGATTATTTGGGTAAGAATACCTTACCTGCTAACTTTTGAAACCCACTTAGGGCAACCCACAATGCCGGCATGCCCTGGCCGATACGACGGGCCACCCTATGGCACCAAGAAAGGAACTGCGATGGTGATACAGCACATTCCTTGATGCCGGCATACCGATCAATGGCACGCGCTAGAATTCAAATCCTTTACTTACCTATCGTGAAAAAGGTAAGGCTCAATAACATTTTATTAGTGTGCCGGCACAGTATGCCGGTGGCGCTTAAATCAACATGCTTTAACATTCTGATTTAAAACGATTATTTTGGTGGATATTAGCACGCAAAAAGGAAAGTGTGCGCGCTTGGTATGCGGGATGTGAGTTCTCATATGCATCCCAGCAACCCCTGGAAGCTCTTGTTTTTTCTAGATTTTATTTTTTGCCAGAACAAATATGAGACTTGAGGGAACAATATTTTTCATTAAATCCTGCAAAATGCCAATATACTGGATAAATAAACAGTGAAATGCAGATGCATGCATCCACTTTGGCCAGCCTGCTTTCGGCGTCATTTCGAGCTGAGAGGCTAACTGGCTGCAACAGAACTTTTTGTATCAATCCCTTCGAAAGCAGCAAGCAGGACTTTAGCAGTGCGTAGTTTCCGAAAACTCTCCGGCATAGCGCCGAAAATTCTTCGGGATAGTATTAAGTTTAAGTATTGCGGCTATGGATAGTGTCGAAAGGTAATGGAGCTGGTTTGACTGTATTGCCCGATCATATATCTCGCAATCAATACCCACCTCGCTTTTTGCGTTTTAACTGGAAATAAGTCATGCATAAAAAAGGGCGCCGAAGCGCCCAGACAAGTTTCGCTGGAAACTCAGAATTGGTCGTCGGCAAGCGCCATCATGCTGTCGCCACCGGCCAGTATTTGCTCGGTTAGCGCGCGTGTTTGGGGCAGCAGGCGCTGGTAGAAAAAGCGCGCAGTGGTCAATTTTGCCGCGTAGAAATCGGCATCTGGATCGTTTTGTTTGGCGCCGGCAACGGTAACCATTTTGGCCCACATGTAGGCGTAACTGACAAAACCAAACAGGTGCAGGTAGTCCACTGCCGCGGCGCCAATGGCGTGCTTGTCGCCCGCTTTGGCTTTTGCGATAACCGCGTCGGTTACCTGCTGCAAGTTGGCCAGTTGATCGCTTAGTGCCATGGCAAATTCTTGCGCGGCGGTTGTTTTGCTTTCGGCAATAAAGGCTTCAATTTCGGCAATGTATTCGCGCACATACTCGCCGCCATTCATCACCGTTTTACGGCCCATTAAATCCATGGCTTGAATGCCGTTGGTACCCTCGTAAATTTGGGTGATGCGAATGTCGCGCACCAGTTGCTCCTGGCCCCACTCGCGAATGAAGCCGTGACCGCCAAACACCTGCTGGCCGTGAATTGCACACTCCAGCGCTTTGTCGGTAATAAACGCCTTAACTACTGGCGTTAACAGTGCCACCATATTTTCGGCTTTGGTGCGCTGACTGTCGTCGTCGCTGTACTTGCTGATATCCAACCAACGCGCGGCGTAGGTGGAAAACGCACGGCCGGCTTCGTTGTAGGCGCGCTGAATCATCAGCATGCGCCGTACATCGGGGTGCACAATAATCGGGTCTGCGGCTTTGTCGGGGTTCTTAGCACCGGCAGGAGAACGGCTTTGCAATCGCTCTTTGGCATAGGCCACAGCACTTTGGTAAGACGCCTCGGCGGCGCCCAACCCCTGAATACCCACCCCCACGCGCTCGTAGTTCATCATGGTGAACATACAAGCCAGGCCCTTGTTGAGCTCGCCCACCAACCAACCTTTGGCACCATCAAAATTCATCACGCAGGTGGCAGAGGCTTTAATACCCATTTTCTTTTCAATGGAGCCACAGGTCACGGCGTTGCGCTCGCCCAGGGACCCGTCTTCGTTCACCAGAATTTTGGGCACCAGAAACAGCGAGATACCCTTGGGGCCGGCCGGTGCATCGGGCAGCTTTGCCAACACCAGGTGAATAATATTCTCCGCCATGTCGTGCTCGCCCCAAGTGATAAAAATCTTGGTGCCAGTTACATTGTAAGAGCCGTCGTCATTGGGCTCGGCTTTGGTGCGGATGATGCCTAAATCAGTACCAGCGTGCGGCTCGGTTAAATCCATGGCGCCGGCCCAAGTACCCGCGTACATGTTGGGCAAATACTGCTGTTTAAGTGCTTCGCTGGCGTGGTAGTCGATAGAAACGCAAGCGCCGGCGTTTAACATGGGCGACAGGCCAAAGGACATGCAGGCCGCCTGCATCATTTCTTCAAATTGGGCCACCAGCATTTTGGGCATGCCCATACCGCCGTATTCGGGGTTGCCACCCAATCCCATCCAGCCGCCTTCGGCCAGCAGTTGGTAAACCTCTTTAAAGCCCTCGGGCGTGGTGACCTCGCCCTCCTGCCACTGGCAGCCAGCCTCGTCGGCCTCGCGATTGAGGGGTGCCAGGCTACCGGCCGCAATTTTGCCCGCTTCTTCCAGGATGGCGTCGGCCGTGTCGGCGTCCACCGTTTCCGCCAAGCGGGGCATAGCTGCCCACAGTTCGCTGGCCTGGAAGACCTCGTTGAGAACAAATCGCATATCCCTGAGGGGGGCTTGGTAGTCGGCCATGGTCACACTCCACTGAATTGCTGGTTGCCCTAGCAAGCCTAGCCAAGAACCGGGCGACGGCTAACTAATGAGCAATAATTAAAACAAACGTTTGAACGATACTGGGAGTGCGGCATGCCGTCAAGGGGGAGTGGGGCGCGGGATAACGGGGAATTAAACGCGCTGATCGAGCAGCTCGCCCGGGCTGGGGCTGTCGGGCTCGACACCAATGCGCAATAAGCGCTGGCTGAGTTGAATATTGCGCTGGCGCTCGGCTTCGCGGCGGGCCTGTTCCGCTTGCTGGGCTTCGCGGGCCTCTTGAGACTGCTGTTCGCGCTCGGCCTCCTCTTTGCGCGCCTCGCGCTGCTCGGTGCGGGCGGCCTCTTCTTCGCGGCGGCCTTCAAGCTCTGCAGCGCGGATGTCGGCGCGGGCCTGCTCGGCCAATTGCGCCGCCTTCGCCGCAATCAAGCGATCCTGCGGGGAGGGATCAGCGGGGGCCAATGCAGCCTGCTGTATCTGTTCTGCCTTTTGAAGCGTTGCCTCTGGATCGCCGGCAATGGCGCCCAAACTCACCGACACCTCGCCCGATACCGCGTAGGCCACGCCATCGGGGCCGCGCACATAGGACAGCTGCGGCGCACCGGTATGTTGACCACCCACCGCCGCGTGGGCGCGTTCGTGGGCGCGCACTTCGCGATCGCGAGCGGCCAATTGCTCTATTTCGCGCTGCTCTTCCTGGGCCTTAATCTGCTCGTAGGTGCTTTGGTCTTCCGCCAGACCACCACCCGCCGAAATGGGTTGGAAATCACCTCGCATGGGTGCAACAGCCTCAGCCTCTTCATCGGAGCTGGCCGACCGGTTGCCCGCTTCGGCGCGCTCTTGGCCGCGCAGCGCTTGTTCGCGGTGGGTGTCGTCTTCGCGGGTGCGATTTTCGCCACGCGCCGTCTCGGCTCCCTCTTCTACCGCCTTAAAGGTAGAGTCTTTGGTATCTTGCCCTTCTTCGCCCACGGGCTGGCGCCCCAGCGGATTAAAGGGCGACACCATATTGGCGAAGTTGGGCGGTAAGTTAACGTTCACTTCGCACTCACTCAGCTTAGGCCTTGACGTCCAGCAAGCTGCCCAATGTTTCATCGGCAGTTTTCACCACCTGCGCATTGGCGTTAAACAGCTGCTCCTGGCGGCGCAAATTAATGAGCGGCTCAATCACATCTTGCGAGGGCTGCACCTGCTGTTCGCCGGGCGAGCTCTGGCTAGCCTCGCCGCTGGCGGGTGCCGCGGTGGCCTGCACAGTGGCAGCCTGGGCAATATCATTGGCCGAGCGCTGAATTTCCTGCTGACTTTTTTGCAACCCCTGCAACCCTTGGTTGAGCACGGATGTTGACGATGAGTTCACCTGCATCTTGTACCTCGCGACTGGTGGCCGATGCCGCGCCTGGCGCCAATTGACGCGCGCCAGCGCCGCTTTTCCCCAGCGTTAAAGCCATTACTAAATTGGCACACTGGGCAGACTTACCAAGGATTCTACCAAACTACTGTTCAAAAAACAGGCAGCGGGCGGCAATATGTTGCCGCCTGGCATAACGTTTTGCTTCTAAAAGCGATCAGTGATAACCAACCGCTCTAATGCGTGGGAGTTAGTAACAAATGACGACTCAATCGCCGATGTTAGCGCAAGAGGAAAGTGACTAGAGCGCGAGGGGCGTCAAATCCAAGTGCTGCCCCACCGCGGCCGCCGTGGGCTCGGCCAAGTGCGGGACCACACCCAGCAATGGGACCGGCAAGCGCCGTTGCAACGTATCCAGATTTTCCTGAAACACGGGCATATCGGGCTGCAGTTGATTGGCCACCCAGCCGGCAACGGTGACCCCATCGCGCACCAGCGCTTCGTAGGTCAGCAGCGCATGGTTGATACAGCCCAACTTCATACCCACCACCAGAATCACCGGCACCTGCAATTGAATTGCCAGATCGGCCAGTGTTTGGCTGGGGTTGAGCGGCACCCGCCAACCGCCGGCACCCTCTATTAGCGTCAGGTCGGCGCGCGCCGTCATCACGCCGCGGCACAGGCCCACCAAGCGATCGACACTCAACACCCGCCCGGCCTGCGCGGCGGCAATGTGCGGCGCAATGGCCGGCGCCAACGCCACTGGATTCACCTGCTCGTACACCAAGTCCACCGTGCACTCGGCGTGCAGCGCCAGTGCGTCGGCATTGCGCAGCCCGCTATCGCTGCTGTCGCAACCGGCGGCCACGGGCTTAATGGCGGCAGTGCTCAGGCCCTGGGATTTGGCTGCCGCCAGCAGGCCACACGCCACCCGCGTTTTACCTGCGTCGGTATCTGTCCCGGTAATAAAAAATGTTTTTGCCATACGGATATTTCCAATGTCTACGGCACTGTTGGCCATCACAAGGTGGCGCACCACTGGGCGACGCGCCGCTGAATTTGATCGCGAATCACGCGGGTTGCCTGCAACCGCTGCACCTCATCGCCCGCCAGACTGGAAGGGTCGTCAAATCCCCAGTGCTCGTGCTGCGCCCCCGGCAATACCGGGCACTGCGCGGCACTGGCTTCGTCGCATACGGTCACCACCAAGTCGGGCGCGCCCTGTTCGGCCAGGTGCTGGGCCACACTGCGACAGGGTTGCCTGCTGATATCTATATCGAGCTCCGCCATCACCTGCACCACCAACGGGTTGAGCTGACCGGGCGCCAGCCCCGCGCTAAAGATTTGCACTGTGTGAGGGCAAAGCGCCCGCGCAAATGCCGCCGCCATTTGCGAGCGCGCGCTGTTGTGAATGCACACAAATAACACTGTTTTCATGACCGCCTCCGACCCTAATGGTTTGTTGGAGTCTTGCACAATGCCGCCGTTACAGGCCGGCACCCGCGTTAAACCGGTTTTTGCAATAGCAGCCAGCACACTTGATAGCTGGCCGGCAGACCCTGGTCGGTGCGGTAGTTTTCGTAAGCCTCGCGCAGGCGTTTTATTTTTGCGGGCGCAGTTAAACCCGGTGCGCGCTGATGATTGACGTTGTGCGCGCCCAGGGCTTTTAGCTCGTGAGTCAACTCGCGCAGCGTCGGGTAGTGCATCACCCTGGGCGCCTGCACCAGGTGCAATTCCTGCAAGCCGCTGGAGCGCGCGCTGCTCTGCACGACATCGATAGGGGTAAACCGATTAACGTGGGTGTAACTGTCTACCGCGCGCCAGCTGTCGCGCAATTCGCACAGAGTATCCGGGCCGAGCGTGGCCAGTGCCAACACGCCACCGGGCGCCAAGCAGCGCGTTACCTCTGCAAAAAATGCCGGCAAATTTTCGCACCACTGCACGGCTAGGCTGCTGAAAAAGACTTGCACACTTTGCGCCGCCAAAGGCAGCGCTTCCATATCGCCACCCAACCAGCTGATAGCCGGTACACGGTGCGCGCGCGCGTAGCGCAACATGCCGTGTGCAATATCCAAACCGATCACCGAATGAGCGGCAAACTGCTGCGCAAGCTGCTCGGAAAAATAGCCGGTGCCCGAACCCAAATCGACAATGCGCGCACGCGCTGACTGGTCGTCAACTGCGGCAGGCAGATGCTGCTGCAGCAATTGCAATAGGTCTGTGCCCACGCTGCGCTGCAGCGCAGCCACAGAATCGTAGCTGTCTGCGGCCCGACTGAAAGATTGCGCTACCGCCAGTTTATCCCGCTCGGTCATGCTCGCTCCACCAACCAGCGCGCGACCTGTTCGGGGTGAGACAGGGGCGCGCTGTGGCCCGCATCCGACAATAGCTGTACAGACATACCGTCAATGGTCGCAGCGTTTTGCGCAACCGCCGCCGGCACCAAGTGATCGTTTTGCGCCAGCAGTAAATGCGCTGGCCGCTCAAAGCGTGCGCGGGTTAAGTCCAGACGCTGTAGCGCCCACAGTGCCTGCAACCAATTATCTTGCTGGGCCTCGCTGCAGGGCGCCAACAGTTCGCGCACCTGCTTGCGCATTTCAGCCAGGTTGCTGGCACCTGCCGCCACTAGCTGACCAAAGCGCTTAAGCGTGGCGCTCGGCTGCTGCGCAAATTGATCGAGAAAATTTTCGTACTGTTCCGCCGCCATGGCATTGGGCCAATCTACGCTGGCGGCAAACTGCAAATTGGCAGCCAGTGCAAAAACCGCGCGCAGGGCGCGGTTGTGCACACTTAATTGCAGCGCCAACTGCCCGCCCAGCGACCAGCCGAGCACATACACAAGAGCGCCGCTGCGCGCTAGTTCATCAATTCTTGCGTTCAGCAATTGCTGTGTTAGTACAAGCCATTGATCGGCCGGCACACAGGCCGATTGACCAAAGCCCGGTAAATCCACCAACACCAAATTAAAGCGCGCCTGTAACAACGGCACCAGCGGCTGCCAACAGCGGCGATCAAAACCCCAACCGTGCAAACACACCAGCGTGTCTGCGGTGGCATGTGTTGCGGCTATGGTCTGGCAATAGAGCGACGGCTGTGCAGTCATGCTGGCAGTGCCTCGGCGGCCGCGGCCAAACCGTCCAACAGCTGTTGCACCTGCGCGGGCGTGTGCGCCGCCGACAGGGTAATGCGCAGCCGGGCACTACCGGCGGGCACCGTCGGTGGGCGGATAGCACCCACCCACAGCCCCTGTTCGGCCAGTTTTTCGGCCCAGGCCAGTGTGCGCGCGGCATCGCCCAGGATGATTGGCTGAATGGCAGTGTGTGAGTCCATCAATTGCAAACCTAAGTCGGCGGCGCCGGCGCGAAACTGTGCGATCAGCGCCTGCAATTTCTCGCGGCGCCAACTTTCGCACTGCAACAATCGCAAACTGGCGCGACTGGCACTGGCCACCGCCGGCGGCAACGCCGTGGTGTAGATATAGGTGCGCGTTAATTGAACCAGCGTTTCGATCAGCGCCTCTGAGCCCGCCACAAACGCACCAAAGGTGCCAAAGGCTTTGCCAAAGGTGCCCATAAGCACCGGCAATTGCGTTTGATCCAATTGAAAGTGCTCGGCACAACCACCCCCGTTGCGGCCCAACACGCCAAAGCCGTGGGCGTCGTCAATCATCAGGCAAGCCTGCGCCTGCGTGCACAGTTGTGCGAGCTGATCCACCGGCGCCAAGTCGCCATCCATACTGAACACGCCATCGGCCACCACCAGCTTTTTTGCGCTGCCGGCCGCCGACAATTTACGCGCCAGTTGCGCGGTGTCGTTATGTAAATAGCGTTGAAATTTTGCCCCCGACGACAGGCCACCGTCGAGCAGCGAGGCGTGATTTAACTTGTCTTCAAAGACTGCATCTCCCGCCCCCACCAGCGCGTTAATTACGCCCAGGTTGGCCATGTAACCGGTGGAAAATAAAAGCGCGCGATCGCGCCCGGTGAAGGCCGCCAATTCCTCTTCCAGCGCTTGGTGCTCGCGCGAGTGGCCGCACACTAGGTGCGAGGCGCCGCTGCCCACGCCGTAGGTATTAGCGGCGTCGACAAAGGCTTGCTTAACTTCGGGATGATTGGCCAGGCCCAGGTAGTCGTTGGCGCAAAATGCCAACATAGGCCGACCGTCCACCACCACTTGTGGCTGCTGTGCCGATGCCAGCGTGCGCCGCGTTCGATACAGGTGCGACGCGCGGCGCTCAGCCAGCTGCTGGCTAAACCAGTCTTGCACGGACAGTTACTTGGCGGCGTTGTAAAAAAACGGGTCGTTGTGGCTGGCTTCCAGTGCCTGATACACAGCGGCTTCTTGGGCTTGCTCGCCCTCGTGAATTTCATAGGACTCTTGGTGAATACCCAAGCGTTTAAACAACTGGCGATCCTTGCTGGCCTCGGGGTTGGGCGTGGTCAGCAATTTTTCACCGTAGAAAATTGAGTTGGCGCCGGCCAGGAACGCCATGGCCTGCATCTGCTCGTTCATGTCTTCGCGACCAGCCGACAGGCGCACGTGTGACTTGGGCATCATGATGCGGGCCACGGCGATGGTGCGTATAAAATCAAAGGGGTCTAAATCCGCCTGTTCGGCCAGCGGCGTGCCCTCAACTTTAACCAGCATGTTCACCGGTACCGATTCGGGGTGCTCGGCCATGTTGGCCAGCTGAATTAACAGGCCAGCGCGATCGGACTCCTCTTCACCCATGCCCACAATGCCACCGCAGCAGACTTTCATGCCGGCGCTGCGCACATTGGCCAGGGTTTTCAGGCGGTCTTCATAGGTGCGCGTGGTGATGATGTCGCCGTAGAATTCAGGCGAGGTATCCAGGTTGTGGTTGTAGTAATCCAGGCCGGCATCGGCCAGGTCTTTGGCCTGCGTCTCGTCCAGCATACCCAGGGTCATGCAGGTTTCCAGCCCCAGGGATTTCACGCCTTTAACCATTTCGGTGACGTAGGGCATGTCTTTGCCCTTGGGCGAACGCCAGGCTGCCCCCATGCAAAAGCGGGTGGCGCCGCTGGCCTTGGCAGCCTTGGCTTCTTCGATCACTTTTTCCACTTGCATCAGTTTTTCGCGCTCCAAACCCGTGTCGTAGCGGGCCGACTGCGGGCAGTAGGCGCAGTCTTCGTGGCAGGCACCGGTTTTGATGGAGCAGAGTGTGCTCACCTGCACTTGATTGGGATCAAAGCATGCGCGGTGCACCGTTTGCGCCTGGTACATCAAATCGGCAAAGGGCAGCTGGAACAGGGCCAGCACTTCTGCGCGGGTCCAATCGTGGCGAATTTGGATGTTGGCCTGGGCGTTCATGGGGTATTCTCGAATGCGGTTAAAAGGACTGGCGGGCATTTTCCGGCCCGCCACCCACGCTGTCAACCAAATCTGAATTACTGGTTAACTAGTCGACGCGATCAGTGTCGACTGATCAAACCTCGGAGGCAAGGATGCACCCCACACCCACCCATTGGTTAGCCCGGCTGCTGCCCGGCCGCTGTATTTTATGTGCCGCCCACAGCGTGCAGCTGCTGTGCGTCGCCTGCCAGCATGATTTACCCACAAACGCCCTGGCCTGCCCTCGCTGTGCGCTGCCGCTAGCCGCCGAAAGCCTGTGCCCCGGCTGCCAGGCCGAGCCGCCGCCCGTGCACAAGTGCGTCGCCGCCTACCTTTACCAAGCGCCGCTGGCCGGGCTGATCAATCAATGGAAGCACAAGGGCCGCCGGCAATTGCTCGGCTGCCTGGCGCCGGCGCTGGTCAACCAGTTGCGCACCGCCTACCTGCACGATTGCTGGCCACAAGCGCTACTGCCCGTGCCCCTGCACTGGCACAAGCGGCTAGTGCGCGGCTTTAATCAAACGGAGCAGCTGGCCCAACGCCTGGGGCGGTCACTGCACATTCCGATGCTCTCCCAGCACCTAGGACGCCGCCGCGGCCACAGCCAGCAAGGTCTGGACCGCAAGGCGCGACTGGCAAATTTGCACCGGCAGTTCTACCTGCGCGCGCCTGCCCCCTTCGATCACCTGGCACTGGTGGACGATGTCATGACCACCGGTGCCACTGGCACTACTTTAGCGAAGTTATTGCAAGATCACGGCGTAAAGCGCGTAGATGTCTGGCTGTTGGCGCGCACACCTTGACCTGCCAGTCACACACGCTTGACCAAAGTGCCCACAAGCACTGGCCGCAACACCCCCGTTTAGGCTGCCCTGCGCTGGACGCGCCGATCGCCATGGGCGACAATTTTCCACCATACCCATGGCGCACCTTTCACCGCACTGCGCCCCCTGTCGCGCCGACAGCACTCACTTCATTCACAGGCAGTTTTAACTTATGAGCACCCCTTCAATTGTTATCAGCGGCAGCGGCCTCTGGACCCCAGCCCACAGTATTTCCAATGAAGAACTGGTCGCCGCCTATAATCGCTGGGCAGACAAATTCAACGCCGAGCACGCAGACGCCATTGCCGCCGGCGAGCTAGAGGCCAAGCCCCACTCCAGTGCCGAGTTCATTGAAAAAGCGTCGGGCATTAAAAGCCGCTACGTACTGGAAAAAGATGGCATTTGCGATGTAGACCGCATGACGCCCCGCATACCGCCCCGCGCTGACGAGGCGCTCAGCCACCAAGCCGAAATGGCCCTGGCCGCCGCCAAAAAAGCGCTCGAATCGGCCAATAAAAAGCCCGAGGATATCGATGCGGTCATCGTCTCGTGCGCCTACACCCAGCGCTCCTACCCGGCCATTGCCATCGAAGTACAGGCGGCGCTCGGTATTCAGGGCTTCGGGTTCGACATGCTGGTGGCCTGCTCGGCGGCCACCTTTGGCTTGCACCGCGCCTACGACGCCGTCGCCTCGGGCAGCGCCCGCGCGGTACTGGTGATTAACCCCGAGCTCACCTCGCCGCAGCTCAACTTTACCGACCGCGACAGCCACTTTATTTTTGGCGATGTGGCCACCGCCATGGTGATCGAAAAAGCCGACACCTGCACCAGCGCCCACAGCTACGACATTTTGGATATCAAAGCGGTCACCAGCTACTCCAACAATATTCGCTCCAATTTTGGCTACACGGCGCGCGCCCACGACACCGAGCCCTTCGGCCCAGACAACCTGTTTCACCAGAATGGCCGCAAGGTGTTTAAGGAAGTCTGCCCCATGGCCGCCGACCACATGAGCAGTCAGCTGGAAAAACTGGGCCTCACCACCCAGGATGTGCGGCGCTGGTGGTTGCACCAAGCCAATATCAATATGAACACCTTGATCGTTAAGAAGCTGCTGGGTCGCGATGCCAGTGCCGACGAGGCGCCCGTGGTATTGGACCGCTACGCCAACACGGCATCGGCCGGCTCTTTGATTGCCTTCAACCTGCACCACGAGGATTTGGTCGCCGGCGACACCGGTGTGCTTTGTTCCTTTGGCGCGGGCTACTCCATCGGCAGTCTGGTGTTGCGCAAGCACTAGTCGCTCACACAGGCGTGCTAAGATAGCCGCCGGCGCCGGGCCGTCACCGCGCCCAGGTGTGCCCAAGAAAGGGAGCTCGGCTCCCTTTTTTTGTGGGCGCATCCCCATTCATTTTTACGCAGGCGCACCATGGACGATTCAACTCCTCTGCCCAATCACCCCTACGCCCAACTCACGCCCGATGCCGTGATGGACGCGGTGGAATCCACGGGCTTGCTGACCGATGCCCGCGTCTTTGCCCTGAACAGCTATGAAAACCGGGTCTACCAGGTGGGCATTGAGGGTGGCACCCCCATCATCGCCAAGTTTTATCGCCCTGCGCGCTGGACTCGCGCGCAAATACTGGAAGAGCACCAATTTACCGCCGAGCTGGCCGAGGTTGGCCTGTCGGTGGTGCCGCCGCTACTGGACGACCAGGGCCAGAGCCTGTACCGCTTCGGGGACTTCGACTTCGCGCTGTTCCGTCGCCAGGGTGGCCACGCGCCGGAGCTGGAAGACTTTGATCACTTGCAGGCCATCGGTCGCGCCCTTGGCAGACTGCACGCCGTAGGCGCCAGCCGTCCCTTTCAGCATCGCCCGGTGCTCGATATCGAAAGTTTTGGCAACACCAGCGTGGCCTATCTGACCGAGCACTTTATCCCCAAGTCTTTGCTGCCGGCTTACACCAGCCTGTGCCGGGACTTGCTGGCGGGTATCGGTGAAACCTGGGGCCGCTTTACTCCCAAGCCATTGCGCCTGCACGGCGACTGCCACCCGGGCAACATCCTGTGGCGCGACGACACACCGCACCTGGTGGATTTTGACGATGCCCGCACGGGGCCGGCCATACAGGACATTTGGATGCTGCTGTCGGGCGATCGCCAACAACAGCTGGCCCAGCTGTCTGAAATCGTCGAAGGTTATGAACTGTTCAGCACTTTTGATACGCGCGAATTGCAGTTGGTAGAAAGTTTGCGCACCTTGCGTATTATGCACTACAGCGCCTGGCTGGCACGGCGCTGGGACGACCCGGCCTTTCCCAAGACGTTCCCCTGGTTTAATACCGAACGCTATTGGGCCGAACATATACTCGAGCTGCGCGAACAACTGGCGGCCCTGCAGGAAGAACCGCTAAGACTATTCTAATGATCACCATAAATCCGGCCGCTGCGGCCGACGCCCAGGCCCTCGCGCCGCTCGTTTACAGCTCCGGTCCGGCCGCCTTTGACTATGTCTTTTTATCGGAGGCCGAGGCCTTTCTGGCCGACACCCTGACCCAGGCCAGTAGCAGCTTTGGTTTTGACACCCATTTTGTGGCGCGCCAACAGACGCACATCGTCGGCGGCATTAGTCTGTTTACCCGCGAAGAACACCTGCTGCGCCACAACGCTAATGTGGGGGCAATTCTCCGCTGGGCCGGCTGGCGCTCGCCACTGGTGCTGCTGCGCGGATTGAAAGTCGAACAGCTGATCCCCGCGCCGCCGGTGCACTGCCTGCACGTGGCCCAGTTGGGGGTTGTGCCCCACCTGCGCGGCCAAGGCACCGGCGCCCGCCTGCTGGAATTTGCCGCGCAGCAAGCGCAGCAGCGGGGTATCAATCAGCTCAGCCTGGATGTGGCCGCCGACAACCCGCGCGCCGAAGCCCTGTACCGACGCCTGGGTTTCGAGCTGCACGAGCACCGCAGCAGCCAGATTCCAGGTCTGGCAGATCACAGCACGCTCATTAAAAAGCTGTAAACGACACTAGGCGCGGCCCACCCGTGGGATTCAGCCCTTTGCCAAGGCGCCCAGCTCAGCCATAATGAGTGTTTTGAGTGTGCGAGGTTTGCCATGAAGCCATTAACCCTGGCCCCCGATGTTGCCGACATGGCAGAGACCACCGATCCCGTGTGGGCGCGCATTCACGAACAAACCCGGGCGCAAGCCGACGAAGAGCCCATTTTGGCGTCGTTTCTGCACGCCACCATTTTGAACCACGACACCTTTGAAGGTGCCTTGAGTTTCCACCTGGCCAATAAACTCGACAGCCCCATGGCACCAGCCATGATGATACGCGAGGTCATCATCGCGGCCATGGATGACGACCCGGGTATCGCCCAGGCCGCGCGCGCCGACCTCTACGCCATCGACACCCGCGACTCGGCCTGCTGCTCGCTGGCGGCACCCTTTTTGTATTTCAAAGGCTTTCACGCGCTGCAGAGCTACCGCATCGCCCACTGGCTGTGGACCCACGAGCGCCGCTCGCTGGCACTGTTTCTGCAAAACCGCATCTCCCAGGTATTTGCCGTCGACATTCACCCGGCCGCGCGCATTGGCAAGGGCATTATGCTCGACCACGCCACCGGCATCGTCATCGGCGAAACGGCGGTGGTGGAAGACAATGTCTCCATCATGCAGTCGGTCACCTTGGGCGGTACCGGTAAAGAGTCGGGCGACCGCCACCCCAAAGTCCGCCAGGGCGTACTGATCAGCGCCGGCGCCACCGTTTTGGGCAATATTGAAATTGGCGAAGGCGCCAAAATAGGTGCAGGCAGTGTGGTACTGAAACCCGTGATGCCGCACACCACCGTCGCGGGTGTGCCCGCAGTGCTGGTGGGTCGCTGTTTAACCGAGTCGCCCGCGCTAGACATGAACCACGAACTGGCCTGCCAGGGCGATTGCCCCGACAAAAGCTGACGCAACCGCCGTTTTTAGGTACCATCGTGCAGCATCTGACCCGTTCGTCACTGTCTGACTGAGACTGCGCGCCCATCCCTGGCATCCGGTCACGGTTTTTTCAGCGACCGTGCAGTAGTATCCGCGCGCGCAACGGCACGATCACCTGACCTTGGGCGCCCAGGCTGTGGCTCCCGGGCAATAAAACACAAGCAAGTCTACGGGCAGACTGCGCAAGCGCTCCCTATACTTCTTCTCATGGACGACAATAAGCAGCACTCATGAGTTTTGACGAGACCTTAGCAACCCTGCTTGGCAGGTTCTCCTTGCCACCTCAGAACTTAACCGCACTGGGGTTTTGCCACAGCACCAAAGCGGCTGACGTGAAGGCCTGGGCAGAATCGCTGCCGGCCACACGCGTCAGCTTTACCAGTGTGCAGCTGTACTCAGCGCTGCCGGATCTCGCTCGCCTGAAAATCGACCCCACCCAAAGACTGGACATGCTGGAAAGCGTGCGACCCTATGTACAGCAGTGTATTCAAGGCCTGGGGCGCAACTTTCTCAACCAGCCCATTATTTTGCCCGAAGGGGCCGTGAAAACCGCCATCGTAGCCCAGGCCCTGCAGAAACATTTAACCAACAGCTATTTGGTGGTGGTGCGCGACCTCGCCGCGCAAAAACCAAAGAGCACACAGCTCGCCCAATTTGATCTCGCCCTGACCCGCGCCATTAACGGCCTGGCGCTGATGCTTATGCGCGGTTACCAGCTGTATACCCCGGTGCCCAACGGCGTTTGGCAGGAGCTACACGCGCTCTACCAACTGGCGCAGTTATACGAGCGCACCGAAGTGTTAGTGGCCGACAACCGCTTGGAATTTGTACCCGCCATGAGCCCTCGCCAGGCCTACTTGCGGGCACTGCTATTGGCTTGCGCTCGCCCGAATCAATTGCGTCAACAGGAAGTGCAGCAAACTTTCGACGCATTGGAATTGTGGGCAGCCATGGCGCAAATGCACCACGGCAGCGATGAGAGCCGGCTGTTTGCCATCGATCCCAACGACGACATCCCCCCCGTCTATAAAAACCGGCTGCACCCCAAGGTGCCCGACGCCGTGTTTGAACTCGATCTCGAAGAATTGGTCAACGGCCTGCGCCGGCAAATGGAGCTCAAAGACGACGACAGCGCCATTGTCCGCATTCCCAGCAATATGCCCAGTCAGCTCATCGACCACCTGTGCGGCTGTTGGACAGTACTGCGCCAGCGCGCCTTTGAGCGCCGCCTAACCCAGGGCGAACTTCAAGTGACGGTGGGCATGTCAAATCTGCACTACCACAGCGCCAACGAAGTTGAATTTGCCGACTTCCTGAACCAGCACGACGGCTCGGCGGCCAAACAGGCCACCGCCAGCGCCGAAGAGGCAGACCCCTGGGCGACCAGCAGTAGCGGCGGTGCCTTTGGCGCGCTGCCCACCATGGACTTTATCGAAGACTGGGACGAAGACGGCGAAGAAGAAATTCAGCTGGCCCCGGTGCACAACATTCGCATTATCGACACCAGCCCCGGCGGCTACTGCCTCAATTGGAATGTCGATAGTGTGGAAAAGCTGCGCGCCGGCGATCTAATCGGCGTGCGCGAAGCCGGCCGCATTAAATGGGCAGTGGCCGCCGTGCGCTGGATTCGGCAGTCCGGTGGCAATACCCAACTAGGTGTTCAGGTGATAGCACCGCAGGCGCAAGCCACGGCGGTCTCGATGATCCACACCACCGGTGAAAAATCGCCCTACATGCGGGCGCTGAAAATCAAGGGCCTGAAATCGGTAAACCAACCGGCCACCGTAATCACCGACAACCTGCCGTTTGTGGAATATTGCAAAGTGCGGGTGCGCGACGACGAAGGCCAAGGGCGCTGGCAGTTAACCAAACGGCTCTTTGCCACCGGCTCCTTTAGCCAGTTCACCTACAGAGTACTGGAGACCACTGCCGCCAACGCCGATAAAAAAGCCGATGACCGGGGCCAGGACGACTATTCTTCAGTGTGGAAAGATCAATAATTTGCAACAGCGAAATGAGTAATTCGGGAACCAGCACACAGTTCACCGCAAAGTCGGGGGCGCCAGCGAGCGGGTAACTTGAGCCACCCAAAAGATTACGTAATATGACTACCCCGGTGAGATTCGTCACCGAGGCAATAACTGTATAGGTAATATGAACCCCACCGATACCATCAGACTGCTGATCATCAACGACAGTCGCTCGGAAGCCGAGCGCTTGATCAGCATGTTAAACAATGCCGGTCGCACCACGCGCGCGCAACACGTGGACAGCGAAGAGGGGCTGGTGAAATTATTGCAGGAGCACACCTGGGATCTGGCCATTGCCGAGGCCGACTCCGAGCATTTGCCCGCCGCCACCGCCGTGCGCCAGATTAAGCGTCTCAACAAAGACATTCCCGTCATTTTGCAAACCGAGGAAGAGGGATCGCACGCCATCGTCGACGGCCTGCGCCTGGGCGCCGTGGACGTGGTGCGCATGGACGAGGATCAGCACCTGTTGCTGGTGGTGACCCGCGAGTTGGAAAACCGCGAGCACCGACAGGCGCGCCGCAAGGCCGATCGCAAATTCAAAGAGGCCGAGCGCCGCAGCCAGCAACTGCTCGACAGCTCGCGCGACGCCGTGGCCTATGTGCAAGACGGCATGTTTCTGTACGTCAACCAAAGCTTTTCAGAGCGCT
>NZ_JBTUOC010000024.1:0-91807 GCF_058345725.1 Simiduia sp.
CGATTCGATTTTACCTTGCCCGGCAATGGTGTAAGGCGAGGCCGACAACTGCTGCAAGGCTTCGCGCGGCACGCCCTGCGCCTCGTTGCCAAACAGGTAGCAGGCGTGCTCACTAAAGGACGCATCGGTGAGTGCTTGACCCTGCATATCCAGGTAGGCGACGCTACCGTAGCGACGCGCCAGCGCATCCAAAGTCACCTCCTGCTCCAGCGGTAGATGGAAAATTGCGCCCATGCTGGCGCGCACCACCTTGGGGTTGTAGGGGTCGACACTGCCCGGACTTAGCAGACACCGAAAGCCGCCAAACCAGGCCAGCGTGCGCAATATCGTGCCTAAATTACCCGGGTCTTGCACCTGCCAAAGGTAGATAGCCTGTTCGCCGGGCGCGCTGGTCGCCGGCAACGACTCTGGTAGCGGCACCACGGCGATGATGCCCTGCGGCGATTTGGTATCCGACAACTGCGCCATCTGGCGCTCGGTAATTATGTGCTTGGCAAAGGGCGACGGCCATTCGGCGTAGCGCTCGGTGACGTAGAGGACAATGCCCGACGCCTGTCCGTAGGCCTGTTGTAACTCCAACACCAGGTGCTCGCCCTCTACCAGGTAATGGCCCAGGGCGGCGCGGTACTTTTTGTGGTGCAGCTTTTTCAGGTCGTCAAATTTCATGGGGCCTCGCGGTCGGCCAGCAGCGCCTGTGCCAAGGCTTCAGCCACTTTAATGCCATCCACACCGGCAGACAAAATGCCGCCCGCGTAGCCGGCGCCTTCACCGGCCGGGTAGAGCCCGCGGGTATTGATGCTTTGCAGGCTGTCTTTGTCGCGGGTAATACGCACGGGCGACGAGGTGCGCGTTTCGATGCCGGTTAACACGGCGTCGTCGCGATCAAAGCCGCGAATTTGTTTGCCAAAGGCCGGCAGTGCTTCGCGAATGGCCTCGATGGCATAGGCCGGCAGGGAGGGCGACAGATCGCCCAGCTTGACGCCCGGCTTGTAGGAGGGCTCCACCTCGCCCCAAACCTGCGACGGCTGGGCGCGAATAAAGTCGCCAACCAACTGCCCCGGCGCGCAATAGTCTTCGCCGCCCAAGACAAAGGCCTGGCTTTCTAACTGCTCTTGCAACTCGACACCTGCCAATGGGCCGCCGGGGAAATCCTGCTCTGGGCTAATACCCACCACGATGCCCGCGTTGGCGTTGCGCTCGTTGCGCGAGTACTGACTCATGCCGTTGGTAACCACCCGGTTGGGCTCTGAGGTGGCGGCCACCACTGTGCCGCCCGGGCACATGCAAAAGCTGTACACGGCGCGGCCATTTTTTGCGTGGTACACCAATTTGTAGTCCGCCGCGCCCAGCTCCGGGTGGCCTGCGTATTTACCCAGCCGCGCCCGGTCGATCAGCGACTGCGGGTGCTCGACGCGAAATCCGATGGCAAAGGGCTTGGCCTCCACGTGCACGCCGCGCCCGTGCAACATGCGAAAGGTATCGCGCGCACTGTGGCCGAGTGCCAACACCACATAACGACTGTGCAGTTGGCTGCCATCGGCCAATTGCACGCCGGTCACCCGCCCGGCTTCCAGCAGCAGATCCGACACCCGCGACTCAAAGCGCACCTCGCCGCCCAAGGCTCGAATTTCCTCGCGCATGGCTGCCACTACCCCGGTCAACCGGAAGGTGCCGATGTGGGGTTTACTGACGTACAAAATTTCCTCGGGCGCGCCGGCGCGCACAAATTCGTGCATCACCTTGCGGCCATAGAACTTGGGATCTTTGATTTGGCTGTACAGTTTGCCATCGGAAAACAGGCCTGCACCGCCCTCGCCAAACTGGACATTGGATTCGGGCGTTAGCGTTTTTTTGCGCCACAGCGCCCAGGTATCTTTAGTGCGCGCGCGCACCTCTTTGCCGCGCTCGAGCACGATGGGCTTAAAACCCATTTGCGCCAGGGTCAGGGCAGCAAACAAACCACAGGGGCCAAAGCCAATAATAATGGGCCGCTCCTGTAGATTGGCGGGCGCCTGGGCGACGGGGTAATAGGCGGTGTCGGGCGCAGGGTTAACGTGCTTATCGCCACTGCAGCGCGCCAGCACGGCATCGGCATCGCGCACCGCCACATCCACAATGTACACAAACTTGATTTCACTGTTTTTCTTGCGCGCATCGTAACTGCGTTTAAACACCACCAGATCCAGCAGATCGCTGTCTGCCAGGCCCAGACGGGCAAGTACAGCAGCGCGCAGTGCCGCGGGCGGGTGGTCGAGGGGCAAGGCAAGTTCGGTAATACGAATCATAGGGCTTCCTGGCCGGTGACTCCGGCAAAGGTGACTGGGGTAGCGCTGGCTCAAGCTCATTGTAGCCAAGGCCGCCGATTGTACCCGGCGCGAATAGAATTGCCAGCGGCCGTGCCAGCGCCAGAGTTTTGAAGCCTTAACGCCAGGCGCGTACAATGGCCGGCAGCCCGCACTGGGCCGACACCACCTTCAACAACCCCGGAACACCCCATGGCCCGATCAAAAAGCAGCAACCGTTGGCTGGAAGAGCATGTTAACGACCCCTATGTGAAAAAGGCCCAGGTGGACGGCTACCGCTCGCGCGCCAGTTATAAACTGCTGGAGCTAAACGCCAAAGACAAGCTGATTCGTCCGGGCATGTTGGTGTTGGATTTGGGCTCGGCGCCGGGCGGCTGGTCGCAGGTGGCCGGTCACTTGGTGGGGCTTAAAGGCCGGGTCATCGCCTCGGACATACTGCCCATGGACGCGCTGGAACAAGTGGATTTTATTCAGGGCGATTTTACCGAACAGAGCGTCTTTGACCAGATCATGTCCGCACTGGGTGGGGCCCAGGCTGACCTGGTGATCTCCGATATGGCGCCCAATATCAGCGGCGTCGACGCCGCCGACCAGGCCGCTTCTATGTACCTGGTGGAGCTGGCGCTGGACATGGCGCAACAGGTGCTCAAACCCAAGGGGAATTTTTTGGCCAAGGTCTTCCACGGCGAAGGCTACGATCAATACATAAAGGATGTGCGCGCCGTATTCGATAAAGTGGTCATTCGCAAACCCGATGCCTCGCGCGCGCGCTCGCGCGAGGTGTATGTGGTGGGCAAAGGCCTGAAGCGCTGAATCCGTCGATGGCCGACTTCCCGCCCGCCTCGAGCTCGCCCTCACGCTGCCCAAGCTGCGGTGCCGATAACCGCTGCGGCCGCCTGCAAGATCCACAGGCGCGCGACTGCTGGTGCCGACAAGAAACCTTCACCCGCGATCTCTGCACCGCCACCCCAGCGAGCGCCTGTATCTGCCAAGCCTGCGCGCAAGCCGCACGCAAGGCACAAAATTCGCCAAACACTTAACGGCGCTATTGTCCCGCGCCGCCACCCTGTCCGTTCCGACACAGCAACGATCGCCCAACCTTGCGCCAAAAAAGGGCGCGAAAAATAAAAGCACCATCCTTGTGCACGATCGCGGGACGCTACCTACCATCGCCTTGGGGTAACACCCTACACTCAGAAATAATTGAAACAAATTTTCATTATTTTTGATTTTTTGTTGCACATAAAAATATTTTTTACGCACTTTGAAAAGTTGGCACACAGGCTGCAAAGACATTTTCGTAGTCAGGCGACATGCCGCTGAAAGAAATTTTTTATTGGAAAACCGAAGAGGTAATTGCCATGAAAGTTATGACCCGTGTTTCAACTCTCGCTTTACTACTTGCGGCAAGCAGTGCCTTTGCCAGCACCTGTGACACAGCTGCACTACCAAGTGCGCCCAGCATACCCGCCGCCACCGAGCGCGATACCGCCAGCATGCTCGCCGCTCAGGAAAGCGTGAAGAGCTACATCGGCGCCACCAAAAATTATCTGAAGTGTGTGCGTTCATCGCGCACGCACAATGCGCTGGTCGACAAGGTGTACGCCGTCGCCGACGAGTACAACAGCGCGCTGCAGGAATTTAAAGCCAGCACCCGCTAAACCGAATTAACCCGCGCTGCAGGCGTGTAGCGCACCCAGGGGTTTACGTTGTTTCATTGCTCTCCTGCTGTCGACCATTGACAGAACGGCGTATCAATTGCAAAACGCTTACTGGGTTTTGCAATTGACCGCCGGCTTTTCACATTCTATTTTCCGTAATTTCTTATCCACATTGTCAGTGTTTTGTTTCGCCACAACCCGTGTGTGACACTGCGTGCGCGTTGCTCGAAAAATCCATCGAAAACCTTCGCGAGCGAGCATTTATAAAGGGCGTTAGTTTATCCAGCTCGCGCGCCAGCTCTGCGCGCTTTTCGCAGGTTAGAGGTGCACGTTGTTTTTGGTGCAAATAATTGTGCGTAAAGCGCAATGCTTCCTGCACCGCTGCACCACCCTCTGGAACCGCCAACCATAAGTGCAAAGTGCGCACCAGTTGCGCGTCGCTAAACACACTTAATATACCGCGCTCGGCGTCGTTCAACCGCAGACGCGCAATATCAAAGGCACTGGCGTAAGCCTGGTGAACAGCACGCCAATCGCCCGAGCGCGACCACTGAGACGCGTTATTGAGCGCACTCAGCCAATAGGCGTGCGCCAGTGCCGCCGAGCGCGCCACCTGCGCCTTGTGATATCCACATAAACCTCGCATCTTTCACCTCCTGTTGTGGCCGTCTTGCAGCCCGTCATTAACCGCGCCACGGCAAAGCCATTAATTGATAATGATTATCATTTGCATGATAATCTATCGGATAGTGACACTTGGCGCAAGACAAAACATTCAGGAGGCGCACAATGACGCAAGCCCACGGAGAAAAGCTCATCGTAGAAATTGCCGCACCGGCACTGCAGCGCTTAATGGCAGAGGGAAAATTGGCGGCGGCAGACTTTCGCTGCTGCCGCCGACAGGACCGCGCGCAAATTAAACGCTGGTGCCTGGAACACGCGTGCCGTCAATCGCGGCATCCAACAGTGCCCGGGTAAACCCGTCGCTGTCCACGGGGGTGCGGGTCAAGAGTTCCACTCTGGAATCCAGTGATTCGAGCACAAACTGCTGTGACAAAACGCTGTCGGCTTGATTAAACGCCACCCAGCCGTCGGCGGTGCGCATGACTCCTTTTAAGCGCTCGCACAGCAAGCCGCCAAACAACAGTTCAAGCTGGCTTAAGTCGAAACACAGCGACGGGCGAAAGGCCAAGCCTTGGGCGGTAAAGCCCTCGGCTTGGCGGGAGTGGTAGACGTAACCCGCTCGATTGTACACCGGCGCCAGGGTGAGCAGCGGAGCCGCTGAGGGTAACTCGCGGGCCTCGGGCAGGGACGGCGAGGCGTGCGTTACTTGATCGATAAAGTCGGCCTGGCCCTGGCGCACCGGCTGAATTGGTACGCCCGTTACGCCCAATGTGTCGGCGTAGGCCTGTAACCGATTGAGCAGTGCCGGCTCGTAGAGATCTGCCTTGGCGGCCATGAGTCGGTCTGCCACGGCCAGCTGTTCGTTAAACAGCGGGTGATCGGTATAGCGCTCATCGTCGAGCTTGCGGGGGTCCACTAGGGTAAAGGTGGTTCCCAAGCTCAGGTGGCCCGCGTACTGGGGTTCTTGCAACTGTTGCAAAATGGCTTTGGGGTGGCCCAGGCCCGAGGGTTCGATTAGTAATCGCTGCGGTTTTACCCGCCCGATCAATTGCTGCAGCGCCAGTTTAAAGGGCAATCCATTAGCACAGCACAGGCAGCCGCCCGGCACCTCTTTGATGGCGACGCCACCCTGCTGCCCAGTCGCCAACAGCGCGCCGTCCAGCCCCAGTTCGCCAAATTCATTCACCAGTACCGCCCAGTTTTCGGCGCTGGGCCTGTGCTGCAACCAGTGTTGGATCAGGGTGGTCTTGCCCGCACCCAAAAAGCCGGTCACCAGGTTTACCCGCGTCATGCCATCTCCTTTACGTTTATCCTGGGGTAGCTTAAGGGTGCGACAACTGCGGCTACCCTGAGCAGGCCATTTATTCTGGCCAAAAAAGAGCGCTACACTGTGCCTTTAGCCGAGCTTTACGTCTACCCTGCTGCCGGTGCGCCCAGCGCACCGAAAGCTATTCGCCACTCGCAAGTGGCGCTCACGCATTAGGAGAAACTGCATGTCCCGCAAGGTTACTGTCGCCGCCACACAAATGGCGTGTTCTTGGGATCGCGATGCCAATATCGCCAAGGGCGAAAAGCTGGTGCGCCAGGCGCACGCTCAGGGCGCGCAAATCATATTGTTGCAAGAGTTATTTGAGACCCCCTACTTTTGCCAAAAGCCCAATGCCGATTACGCCCAGCTGGCCACCGAGCTGGGCGCCAATCCCGCCATTGCCCACTTCCAGAAAGTGGCCAAGGAGCTGGCGGTGGTACTGCCCATCAGCTATTTCGAGCGCGCCGGTCGGGCCCGCTACAACTCCATTGTGGTGATCGATGCCGACGGCGAAATTTTGGGCAACTACCGCAAGAGCCATATCCCCGACGGCCCCGGCTACCACGAAAAGTACTATTTTAATCCCGGCGACACCGGCTTTAAGGTGTGGCAGACCCGCTACGCGAAAATTGGCATTGGCATCTGCTGGGATCAGTGGTTCCCAGAGTGCGCCCGCGCCATGGCTCTGAAGGGTGCGGAGCTGTTGTTCTACCCCACCGCCATAGGCACCGAGCCGCACGACCCCACCATCAGCTCGCGCGACCACTGGCAGCGGGTGCAACAGGGTCACGCCGGCGCCAACCTGATGCCGCTGATCGCCTCTAACCGCATTGGCCGGGAAGATCAGGAGGATTACCACATCACCTTCTACGGCTCTTCGTTTATAGCCAATCAGTTTGGCGAGAAGGTGTGCGAGGCCGACGAGACCAGTGAAACGGTACTCACCCACAGCTTTGATTTGGACGAGCTAGAGAAAATCCGCACCGCCTGGGGCGTATTCCGCGACCGGCGCCCTGCCCTCTACAGCCCCATTGCCACACTGGACGGTGACTTGCCCGCATGAATACACCCAAAGCCGACGGTTTCGCCATGCCCGCCGAGTGGGCACCCCAGCAACAGGCCTGGATGATTTGGCCCGAGCGCACCGACAATTGGCGCCTGGGCGCCAAACCAGCCCAGGCGGCCTTTATGGCGGTGATGCGCGCCATCGCACGCTATCAACCGCTGAGTGTAGGTGTATCGCACGCCCAATTTGAAAACGCCAGCGAACAACTGGCCGATGAGCCCAATATTCGGCTGGTGGAGCTATCCAATAACGACGCCTGGGTGCGCGACACAGGCCCCACCTTCGTGCGCAATCCCGCGGGCGAAATACGCGGCGTCGACTGGTGCTTTAACGCCTGGGGCGGTTTGCAGGGCGGACTCTATTTTCCCTGGGATAAAGACGATCAGGTGGCGCGCAAAATTTGCCAACTGGAAAAGGTAGCGCGCTATCGCACCGAAGGCTTTGTGCTGGAGGGCGGCTCGATTCATGTGGATGGCGAAGGCACGCTGATTACCACCGAGGAGTGCCTGCTCAACGGCAATCGCAATCCACACTTAACCCGCACGGCCATAGAGGCACAGCTGGCAGACTACCTGGGCATTGAAAAAGTGCTTTGGCTACCGGACGGCCTTTACAACGACGAAACCGATGGCCACGTGGACAACTTCTGTTGCTTTACCCGCCCGGGCGAGGTCTTACTGTGTTGGACCGATGATCCCGAGGACCCGAATTACAACCGCGTACGCGCGGCGCTGGCTGTGCTGGAGACCCACACAGATGCCAAGGGACGCAAGTTAAAGGTGGTGAAAATGCCCATTCCCGGGCCGCTGTTTGCCACAGCTGAAGAGTGCCAGGGCATCGACCAAGTGGCCGGCACGCAGCCGCGCGATCCAAGTATTCGCCTGGCGGGCTCCTATGTGAATTTTCTGATTATCAACGGCGCGATTATCGCCCCAAGCTTTGACGACCCAAAGGATGCCGAGGCCGAAAAAATTCTGGCCAAGTGCTTCCCCGGGCGCGATATCGTGATGGTCCCCGGGCGCGAAATACTGCTGGGCGGTGGCAATATTCACTGCATTACCCAGCAGCAACCCGCACCTTGATCAGGTGGTAAAGACATCCACTTTGGCGCGCAGATCCTGCACGGTTTTGGAGAGATTGTTGGCGATAGTACCTAGCTCGCCAACGTCTTTTTCCGATAGATCGGCGGCGGACGCCAACTGTTCAACCTCGGCCAGCACCTCGTCCACCTTTTTATTCACCGAGTGAATATTGGAGTGGCCCTTCTCCGACCGCTGCCCGGTAAGCTGCGCCACCTCCTGCATCACATCGCAGGCACTGACAATGACATCGCTGGCCTCGCGGGATGAAATACTCAGGGCCTCCAGCGAACTTTTTTGCTGATCGACCTTTTTACCAGCGGCGTCAATGGCGTTGGTAATGGCCGAGATAATTTCGTTGATCTCGGTCAAGCTGTTTTGCGTGGATTGCGATAGGCCGCGCACCTCATCGGCCACCACCGAAAATCCCCTGCCGTGCTCGCCGGCGCGCGCCGCTTCGATAGCCGCGTTAAGTGCCAACAGGTTTGTTTGATCGGCAATGCCATTGATCACCGCCAGAACGTCTTTAATTTTTAATGCATTGGCAGACAGCTTGGCAAAGTTTTCGGTAATTTCATTACTGGCGCGCACATGATCGTCCACCATTTCGGCCATGGCGCCAATATTGGTGCGCGATGCCTGCAGCTGCTGGTTGGCGTCGGTCACTTGGTTATTGGTTTGCTCGGCGCGCTGACTGATGGATTGAGTGAGGGCGTGCATCTCGTGCATATGATTGCGCGCCCGAGCCACCACGGCCACCTCTTCGCGTACCCGACGGCCCATGGAACGGCTGGTTTCAGTCAGGTGTTTGGCGGCTTCTTCGTTGGTGGCAGCCGCGCGTTTTATCTCGCTTAACGCCCCGTGAATCTGGCCCCGAAAGGTATCGATGGTTTGCACGATATCGGCCATTTCCGAGTTGAGCGAGGTATTGACCTCACACTCCACCGTCAGATCCTTGCGGGCAAAATGCTGAAAGTACTCCCCCACCTGTTGCAGGGCGTCTACGCCCCAGCGCTTCTCGTCGATGTCGTGTATCACCAACACCGCCACTAGCAGCCCCTGAATAATTAAACTGGGGGTATTATCTGTAAAGAAAACCGCATTAATCAGTAACAGGCCGATCCCCACCCAGTGGACCAGGCGCATTCGCATAAACAGTGACGTCATAACTCCCTCGAGCCTAAAGGCATAGCAACGTCTTTCAGGCTAGCACACAGCGGAAAAGCGACAAGGTTATTGCAACAAATGTGCAATAACCTTGTGGGAGGTAAGGATAATTTACGCGCCACATGGGCAGTTTAACGGCTGGCCACTTCCTCGGTGGTAATGGTTTGTTGCCCGTAGAATTTCGGCGTCAGGTAGCCCACCACTTTATTGGCCTGCACCTCGTGCGCAAAGCTTAGCAAGTTCTTATCGTTGCACTGGTAGAAGGTGTGCGCGCGTGGACGATCGATAGGGACAACACCACGGTAGAGCGAATGGCGCAGTTGCGAAGGCTGGTCGCGCACAATGGCTTTACACACGCCAGCGGCTTCGTTATCGGCCACAATATACAACTTGCCATTGCGCTCGATGCGCGTATCTGCGCTGGCCATGGCCGCACCCGCACAGAGGGCGGCGCCGGTAAGCAAGCTAATCATTAAGGGGCTAAATGTAGCGGTAAGTGATTTCATGATGACGCTCCTGTGACTCGTTTTACATTCTGATTTGAAGAAAGCGTTGGCCTCGCCGTCGTTTGACGAGTTAGATTCAGTATCGCGATTTTCACCGCGAAAAGTAGATGATTTCGGCCAATGGGCGCGATGCATCGGCCAACACAATAGCCGCGATAAAGCGACGGTTAACAGCGCCGAGCGCTGCGATGAACGGCCATTTTTTGCGCTCAATCTATTCGCCTAAGGGCGCCGCTGCTCCCGCGCGACAATCAGTGAATTGCAGCGAAGTTTTATATAGCCCAACCCGGCCGGCGCGCGCTGCATTTTTAAGTGAATGGCACGCAGCGCCTCCAGGGCACACCTATTTTTGCCATGCAGTTGGCAGCGGGCTGCGACCAAAGACAATGCCACTGTGCAACTGCCCCTTGTACGACAGGCATCGCCATTGCCATACTCCCACTTTGCATAGCGCAGCCTTTGGAGCCATTCGTGTCACGCCAACAACTGAGACTGGACTACGCCTTTCACTGCTCGGCCCAAGCCCTGTTTGACCGACTCACCGACCACGAGGGCTTTGGCCGCGCCATAGGCCAAACCATCACGCGAGTCATCGATGGACCGGCCCATTCGCCCAATGGTCTGGGCGCAGTGCGCCGCATCCATCTGCCGCTGGGCCTGAGTTTCGAAGAGACGGTGACCGCCTTTGAGGCGCCACACCGCATGGAGTACCGGGTTAGCCGCGGCAGTCCGGTGAAAAACCACTGGGGCCAATTGTTGATCACCGCCACAGACACAGGTTGCCGTTTGGTCTATCGAATCGATTTTGCACCGCGGCTGCCGGGCACCGGCTGCCTACTTGGCTGGCTGATCGAACGCCCCATTGCCAAAGCCCTAGCGCGGCTACAGGCGGAATATGCCCGCAGCTGAGGTTGTGCGTTTTGTCCGCCGGCTCGTCACATAGGCAGCGGCCGGCGCGGACAAGAGGCAAAAACCCACCGGCACACAATAACAACCCGATATAGAAGAAGGACTTCCGATGACAGCCTTTCGTGTAAAGCCCCTGGCGGCCCCCCTACTGGCGGCGCTTGGTAGCCTGTTGCTGGCGTGCAGCCCAGAGCAGGGGAAAGAATCAGAAACCGCCGCACCCAAACCCGCGCTGAGCGCTGGTATCGAGCGCACCAATGCCGACCCCAGCGTCGCCGCGCAGGACGATTTTTACCGCCACGTGAATGGCCAGTGGTTAGCCAAGACTGAAATCCCCGCCGATAAATCGAATTACGGTTCCTTTGGCATATTGGCGGACGCCGCTGAAATGCAGCTGCGCGCCATCATTGAAGAAGCCGCTGCACAGCCCGCCAAGGCCGGCACCGAGGCGCAAAAAGTCGGCGATTTTTTCAAAAGCTACATGAACACCCAAAAGCTGGAAGAGCTGGGCATGGCACCCATCCAGCCCTGGCTGGCAGAGATAGACGCGCTCGACAGCAAAGACGCACTGGTAATCTGGTTCGGCAAGGCCGCCCGCGCCGGCATTAAGACGCCGGTGGTGACCTTCATTAATCAGGACAAGCGCGACGCCACCCGCTACGCCGTCTACACCTATCAATCGGGCCTGGGGCTGCCAGACCGCGACTACTATTTCAAAGAAGACGAGAAGAGCGCCGGCCTGCGCGACGCCTACAAATCTCACATCGGCGCCCTTTCGGCCCTGGCAAACCTAGAGGTTGACGCCGAGGCGATTTACGCCATTGAAGCGGCACTGGCCAAGGGCCACTGGGCGCGCGTGGACAACCGCGATCCGGTTAAAACCTACAACAAAATGCCGCTGGCCGAGCTCAGCACCCTGTCTGACAAGGTCAACTGGGCCAGTTGGACGCAAGCCTTGGGTATTGATAAAGAGGCGGACATCATTGTCTATCAACCGTCTTATCTCACAGCTTTTGGCGATGCTCTCGACCAATACGCGCTAGCGGACTGGAAAGCCTACGCCAAGTGGCGTCTGCTGTCGGGCGCAGCGCCCCTGTTGAGTCAACGCTTCGACGACGCCCACTTTGATTTTTACAGCAAAACCTTGCGCGGTGTGGAAGCCCAGCAAGCGCGCTGGAAACGTGCGGTGCAGTTTACCGACGACGTCATCGGCGAGGCCGTGGGCAAAATCTACGTGGAGAAACACTTCCCAAAAGAAGCCAAGGCGCGCATGGAACAGCTGGTGAAAAACCTGCTGGTGGCCTTCGGCCAAGGGATTGACGACTTGGAGTGGATGTCGCCCGACACCAAAGTGGCAGCGCGAGAAAAGCTGTCCAAGTTCACCTACAAAATCGGCTACCCGGACAAATGGCGCGACTACAGCTCGCTGACCATTCGCCCAGACGACCTGTTTGGCAACGCCGAGCGCGCCTCAGTGTACGAGTACGAGCGCAATCTGGCCAAACTGGGCCAGCCCATCGATAAAACCGAATGGCACATGACGCCGCAAACGGTTAACGCCTACTACAACCCCGTGGCCAATGAAATTGTGTTTCCGGCGGCTATTTTGCAACCGCCATTTTTTAACATGGCCGCAGACGACGCGGTAAACTACGGCGGTATTGGCGCTGTGATCGGCCACGAAATTGGCCACGGCTTCGACGACTCGGGCTCGCAATACGACGGCGACGGCAATCTGCGCAACTGGTGGACCGATACAGACCGCGAAGAGTTCGACAAGCGCACCCGCGCGCTGGTGGAGCAGTACAACGCCTTCGAACCACTGCCAGGCCAGTTCGTGAACGGCAAATTTACCCTGGGTGAAAACATCGGCGACCTGGGCGGGCTGACTATCGCGCACAAGGCCTACCAATTATCCCTTAAGGGCCAGCCAGCGCCGGTGATCGACGGGCTCACGGGCGATCAGCGCTTTTTCATGGGCTGGGCACAGGTATGGGCTCGGAAATACCGCGACGAAGAACTGTCGCAGCGTCTGATCACCGATCCGCACGCGCCCAGCGAGTTTCGCGTCAACGGCATTGTGCGCAATATGACTGAGTTCTACGGCGCCTTTGAGGTGGAGCCCGAGCACAAGCTTTACCTCGCACCCGACCAGCGTGTAAAGATCTGGTAGCAAATATTGAGTATTTGTCTTGATCTACCGTGAAAAGCAAAGGGGAAGCCAGCTTCCCCTTTTTTTATGGGGGCAATTTGTGTTTATACTGACTGGGCGCAAGCCGGCCTGTTGCTATACTGATACCGAAAACAGCGCCAGCCGGTTGCTCCGCACCCCCACTGGTCGTCAGCGACACACAGGCACTACGCGAACACAGGCAATATGATCCAAGATAATCCATCGCCCACCGGCGCAGAATCCGGTTCAGCCACGCCCACCGAGCCCCAAATGAAAGAGCCTACCCACACGCACTACCCCCTTGCCGAAGAGCTGGCCAACAGTATCAGCCACGGCCTGGGCGCCGCATTGAGCGTCGCCGCACTGACCCTGATGGTGGTGGTTTCCGCCACCGCGGGCGACGGCTGGAAGCTGGCCAGCGCCATTGTCTACGGCTCGACGCTGGTGCTGTTGTTTTTAGCCTCCACCCTTTATCACGCCATCGTCAATCGACGCGCCAAGCAGGTGTTGCGCATTATCGATCACTGCGCCATATACCTGTTAATAGCCGGCACCTACACGCCATTTCTGCTGATCAACCTGCGGGGCGCCTGGGGCTGGACACTGTTTGCCGTGATCTGGAGTCTGGCGCTATTCGGCATCTTTTTTAAGGCCTTTTACCGCCACCGGTTCCCGCGCCTATCGCTGTTGACCTACATCATGATGGGCTGGCTGATCATTGTGGCTATTTCCGAGATGATTGCCAAAGTGCCCTCCGGCGCGCTGTGGCTGTTATTGGCGGGTGGGCTGACCTACACGGTGGGCGCCATCTTCTACAGCTGGGAGCGCATTCCCTTTAACCACGCCATCTGGCATGTTTTTGTGCTGGGCGGCAGCACCTGCCACTTTCTGGCCATCTATCTGTACGTGATGTAGCACCCAGTGACACCATGAACTACACGCCTCCCAGTGCCGGCGGACAAGCGCTCAGCACGCCTGAGCTGCAGGAAATTCTGCATTTACTGGCCAAACAGAGCCGGCGCGTCCCCATTGCCAAGGTGCCTTCTGTTTTACTGATTGTGGCCCTGGCCTGGAGCCATGCGGCCCACAGCCTGCTGCTCCTGTGGGCCGGCTACATGGTGCTGCTAATGGGATTGCGCGGCTGGCTGCTGCACGACATTCACCTGCGCTACCAAAGCCAGCCGGCGCGCGGCATTCGCCTGGGGGTGTGGTTGAGTTTGCTCAACGGCTTGGGCATGGGCGCCTCGGTGGCGCTCTTCCCGGACTTGCCCGAGGTCGAGCGGGCCATGCACACCCTATTGTTACTGGGCCTGACCACGGGCGCCATTGCCACCACCGCCGGCCACATGGGCCTGTTTTTATCCTACGCCATTCCCGTGATGGCACCCCTGGTCATCCTGTGGGGCGCCGTGGGCGGTACCCCCGCCAGCCCCTGGATTGGCCCGGCTATTGGCCTGTTAATCGCCATGTTCCTGGCGATGATGGTGTCGCTGGCACGCGATACCGCCCGCCTGTATCGCGAGTCCTACCGCATCCGCTCCGAACAGGCCGCCACCAATCAGCAATTGCAACAAGCCCTGTCGGAGGCCGAGGCCGCCAGCCACGCCAAGACCCGCTTTCTCGCCAGTGCCAGTCACGATTTACGCCAACCCATCCACACGCTCAGCCTGTTTTCGGCGGCCCTGTCGCGGCGCTCGCTGGATAGCAAAAGTCGGGAAATCGCACTGCACATGGAGGGTGCCATCGACACCTTGGCGGCCCAGCTGGATGCACTTCTCGATATTTCCAAACTGGACGCCGGCATCGTGTCCGCTAATCCCAAGCCCACCGAACTGCGCAAAATGCTGGCGCGCCTGTACGAGGAGCACATTCACAACGCTCGGCAAAAACAACTGCACTTGGGGGTATCCGAACTGCAGGAAGTGACTGTCAACACAGACCCCGTCCTGCTCGACCGGATACTGCGCAACCTCATTGGCAATGCCATCAAGTACACAGACCAGGGCGGTGTGGATATTGAAATGGCCGTGACGCCCGCGCAGGTGGCCATTAGTGTGGTCGACAGCGGCCGAGGTATTCCCGCCACCGAACAGCAGCGGATCTTTGAGGAGTTTTACCAGCTCGACAATCCCGAGCGCGATCGCGCCAAAGGCCTGGGTCTGGGCTTGGCCATCGTCAGTCGTCTGGCAAAATTGCTGGATATTCAACTTGCACTCGACTCAACGCCCGGCAAGGGCACACGTTTTACCCTGACGCTTGCGCGCCAGCCCCAGGACGCGCCCTCGCCGATGGCTGACCCGCAGCCCGAAGTGGCCTGGTCGCAGCTGACGGTGCTGGTGGTGGATGACGATCCAGCGGTGCGCGCGGCCATGACCGCGCTCTTGCAAGAGCTGGGCTGCACCGTGCTAAGCGCCGACGGCGTGGCCACGGCCAACGAGCAGTTACTGGCCCAAACACCCGATCTGCTGTTATCCGACATGCGTTTGCGCGGCGCTGAAAATGGCCTCGATGTGGTACACGCGGTGCGCGCGCAACTTCCCAAGCTACCGGTGCTGCTGGTAAGCGGTGAAACCGCGCCCGACGCGCTGCTAAAAATGGAACAGTCGTACCTAAAAACCGTACACAAACCGGTGAGCCTCGCCGGCCTACGCCAGGCCATAGGCGACCTTTTAACCCAATAAAATCAACTGCTTAAGGAAAAATTTACGGCAGCGCGCCGGGCCTATTGCAGCCGGCGTGTAAATTTCAATGGCGGCATTGCACGCCAGCTTTGTTGTTACTGGCGCCGCTTTGCCGGCGCACCCCTGCCGTGGCATTTAGCACCTTCGTCAGAGACGACGACTGCTCGCTTTTCGCGGCCCCCCCAAGGGGTCTAATATAACGAGATCTAACCGACGTGAGCCCGCTCTGCGCGCGCCACCGGACCAAAGGAGTAGTCGATGCCCAACCCATTGATCACTGGCCTGCTGGCGGGCCTGTTTGCCGCGCACCTGAGCGCTAACCCCGTGGATAATCTGCAGGCGCGCTACCCTGCCGCTCAGCTGCAGGTGCACACCAATGCCGAGGCGCAACCGCAGGGCATTTTCTACCTGCGCGGCACGCTGGATGTCCAGGTACCGGCCGCCGCCGCATTGCAAGGGGCGGGCCAAAGCCGAGACCCGGCCCTGGCCAAGGCCCAACAGTTTTTTAGGGATAACCCGGACTTTTTTGCCGCCGGCGCCGAGGAGATGCAGCTGCACAAGCGCAACACCGATAAATTTGGCAACCAACACCTGCGCTTTTACCGGACGCTGGCCGGCATTGCGGTGGCCGATATGGAAGTGCTGGTGCACCTGAACCCGGCCGGCGAAATCACTGGCGTGAATGGGCACATAGTAAGACCGTCCGAGGCGTTGCTGGCCCATATGGCGCGCGGCGCCAGTCCACAGTTGTCCAAGCTGGACGCCCTGCAGCGAGTGGCGCAACTGCGCAATACCACCTTGAACGAGCTGAGGTTATTACGAGCGGATTTGCGGCTGACCAACGAGGCACCTCACCTGCGCTGGCATTTGGATATCAACCCTCTGCGCAATGTCGGACGCTTCAGCTACTGGCTGGACGCTGAAACCGGCGCGCTTATCGATGTGCAAAACACCCTGCGCCATCCCATTCCCTTAAACCGCTAACCGGAGCCTCCCCATGAAGTCGATTTTATCCGGCCTGGCCGGTTTACTGCTGGCCAGCCACGGCTATGCCGCGAGCCTTGCCAAAGGTCAAATAGCGCAATTCAGCTTTCCTATGACCGCGGGCACCAGCTACGAAGTGGGTTTTAACGCCACCAACAGCTGCCCCAACAGCCTGAGTAAAACCTGCTGTGTGCTGCTGGTAAACAGCAATGGCAGCCTGCCCACCAACAATAGTTTTGAACTGTTTGTGGCCGCACCCACAACCGACGTAGCCAGCCTGGTGGTGGATGCCGTCGGCGATGGCACACTTCGCGCAGCGGTTTATGCCATCGAGGCCTGCGAGTACAACGAGCCCGCCATCCTCGCCGAACGCAATACTGCCGATACCCTGCAATTTGGCACCGGCACCGGTCAGCTAGGCAACAGCTACGACGCCATTCCCACCACTCAGGTGGCCATAGACGATGGTTATATGTTGCGCGACATCAGCCGGCGCGCCAATTTGGCCAGTGTACCGGGCAATCCCAATACCGGCACCATGCCTGGCTACGGGGAAATCAGTGCGCGCCGCACCTTTGGCTACTGGCAAAGCATCGACCTGTTTCTCACCGATAATGCCAAAGACAGCGATAACGCCTGGGATACACCTGCGCAAACTGAACTGGTGGACGCGCTGATGAACTCCGGCAAGGTCTACGACTACTGGCGCTCGGTGTTAAATTTCAACAGTTTTGACAATGCCGGTGCGCCCATGCACGCCCAGACCAATGCGCCCTATCCGCCCCAACCGCAACAGTTCTGCGGCAGCACCTACCCGGCCAATTCGCTCTACAACGCCTTTTGGGACGGCTACGAAATTGTGTTTACCCCGCGCGATTTCACCGACATAGGCGGTAGCTACTACGCCCACAGCCTAGCGGCGGCCCTGGACGTTACCGCCCACGAGTGGGGCCACGCCATTTCCGATCGCGCCGTCAACCTGGCCTACCAGCGCGAGTCAGGTGCACTCAACGAAGCCTACTCTGACTGGATGGGCGTAGCGGTGGAATTTGCCAACGGCGAAGACAACTGGACCCTGGGCGAGGGCGTGGAAACCATCCGCGATCTGGCCAACCCCAAAGCCTTTGAACAACCCGATGTCTATCAGGGTCAATACTGGGTAAATACCGACACCATTAGCTGCCCGACGCCAGATGTCTGTTTTAACGACTATTGCGGCGTGCACACCAACAGTGGTGTACCCAATAAAATGTTCCACCTGCTGGCCGCCGGCGGCACCCACAATGGCGTCACGGTGACCGGTATCGGTGTCGATATGGCCATTCAAATCGCCACCGATGCCCTGCACAACTACTGGACCGCCAATGAAACCTTTGCCGGTGCCCGCGCCGGCATGGAAGCTGCCGCGGCCAATTACGGCACCAATGCCGTAACCCAGGTGCAACTGGCCTGGAAATCCGTAGGCGTTGGCGAGACCGCCGAAACCCCGCTACAGCGTTTCAGCAAAGGCGGTAGCGGCGGCGGCTGCGCCACCGGCAGCGGCTCTCCCGCCGATCCCACGCTGTGGTTACTGCTGGCATTGGCTGGCCTGGGGCTGGCGCGACGCCATGTCAAAGCCGGCGCCTAAGCGCTGGTGGACCGACCGGCAGTGGCTATTGGCCCTGTCGGTGGGCGTGGCCCTTGCACTGCTGGCCGGTCTCTTGGTCAGTACCGCGCTGGCGCCGGTACAGTGGGTACTACTGCTATTGGTGTACCCGCCGCTGGAAGAATATGTGTTCCGCCAACTCATACAACCTCTGATACAGCGCCACTGGCCCCTTTGCTGGCGCCAGTTGAGCTTGGCCAATATCACCACCAGCATTCTGTTTACCCTGGCACATGTGGCCGGTCGCGGTTTAAATCCCTTTAGTCTGTCCGTTTTTTTCCCCTCCCTGGTGTTTGGTTATTTTCGCGAGCGACACCAGCAGCTGGCCAGCCCTATCGCCCTGCACATGACCTTCAACGCCGCATTTTTAACTACTGCAACACTTTAATCGGCGCGGCCGGTTTTTTGCCTAAAACAAAAAAAACCCGGCAAAGCCGGGCTCAAGACGAGAGTACGTATGAAACTTTCTGAAGGAGATCAGTCAGTTCGCGGTACAAGAGACAAAACGAGGATCAACGCAAATAGGTGCCTCCAAAGGCGGGCAGTTGCAGACTTTGGCCCTGCAGCTGTGCGCCCTCCAGGCCGTGCCCGTCTAGCAGGCTAAGCCCGTCGGGCAAATTAATGTGTACGGTTTTTTCGGTCAGATTAAACGCTGCCCACAGGCGCTGATCCGGCGCGTTGCGATCGAAGCGCTCAATCAGTAAACACCCCTCGGGCGCGTCGGCAAAACGGATATCGCCGCCGACCAGCAACGGCTGAGATTTACGCCAGGCCATAAACCGCCGATAGAAATGCAACATCGAATCGGCATCCTGTTCTTGCACATCCACCGCCAATTCGCGGTGAGCATTGGGCACCGGCAGCCAGGGCTTGGCCGTGGTAAAGCCCGCATGCTCGGCATCCGATTGCCAGGGCATGGGCGTCCGACAACCGTCGCGCCCCTTGAAGTTGGGCCAAAAGGTAATGCCGTAGGGATCTTGCAGGTCTTCGTAGGCGATGTCGGCTTCGGTCAGCCCCAATTCCTCGCCCTGGTAGTAACACACACTGCCGCGCAGCGAGGCCACCAGCGCGTGCAGCATTTTGCCCAGATCGGGTCGGTAGCCACCACCCCAGCGGCTCATCACCCTCACCACATCGTGGTTTGACAAAGACCAACAGGGCCAGCCCTGATCCAGACTCGCCTCAAGATTTTCCACGGTGCTGCGAATGTGCTTGGCGCTAAACTCGGGCACCAGCAGCTCAAAGCTGTAAGCCATATGCAGCCGCTCGTTGTTGGCGGTGTACTCGGCCATGGTGGCCAGGCTGTCCTCCGAGGAGATTTCGCCCAGGGTAACCGCGCCAGGGTAGCGGTCTATCAGTTTGCGCAAACGCTCCAAGAACGCCAGGTTTTCGGGCTGGGTGTTGTTGTAGTAGTGGTATTGAAACGCATAGGGGTTGTCTTCACTAAAACCCCGGCCCTGGCGCTCTGCCACCGGTTTGGCCGGGTTGTCGCGCAGCTGCTTATCGTGAAAACAAAAGTTAATAGCGTCTAGACGCAAACCGTCTACGCCGCGCTCTAACCAAAACTCCACTTCCGACAGAATCTGGTCCTGCACGGCGGGATTGTGAAAATTTAAATCTGGCTGACTCTTCAGAAAGTTGTGCAAGTAGTACTGGCCCCGGCGCGGCTCCCACTCCCAGCCGCAGCCGCCAAAAATAGAAATCCAGTTGTTGGGCGCCGTGCCGTCGGGCTTAGCGTCGGCCCACACATACCAGTCGGCTTTGGGGTTATCGCGGCTGGCGCGGCTCTCTTCAAACCAGGCGTGCTGATCGCTGGTATGGCTCAGCACCTGGTCAATCATGACTTTGACATTGCGCTGGTGCGCGGCGCTGATCAATTCGTCCAGATCTGACAGCGAACCAAACAGCGGGTCCACGTCGCGGTAGTCGCTGATGTCGTAGCCAAAATCTTTCATGGGCGACTTGAAAAAGGGCGAAATCCAGATGGCATCCACGCCGAGACTGGCGATGTAATCCAACTTATTGATAATGCCGCGAATATCGCCAACGCCATCGCCGTTGGCATCCATAAGGCTGCGCGGGTAAACCTGATAAATTACCGCACCGCGCCACCAGGGGCTCTGAATGGCGTTCGCCTCGCTAGCAGTAGACATAGTAACCTCTAAATTCTGACGGTCTTGCCCGGTCGATGACGGCTGCTCTCAGCAATCCGTGACAGCGACATACCGCACCCCGATTGGCCCGGACAATTCGTTATTGTTTTCGATAGGTCAAACATACTGGAGCGGTGCAAAGCTCAGCAAGGGACTACATACGTATGCATGGATGACAAGTTTGTTCAAACGCACGCAAGTGCCATGAATACGTATGTATTTGCCGTCAGAACATAGGCCCACGCGGGGCTTTTGGATAACCTATGGCGGTATTGTGATTGTTAGTCCTCTCGTCCTTGCGCCCGCACTCAGGGGAAGTTACCTGGGCTGCGGGTCATTTTTTGGACCGCCAGTTAATCGGGACGCCCACGAAGGAAGTGCAATGAAAATAATGAAAACCGCCTTGTTTGCCGCTATAAATCTGTCACTGTTGGCGGCCTGTCAGCCCGACCAGCCCGCGCCCTCGGCAGGCACAACTGCGATTGTGCCCATTGTTGGCACTCAGGAACCCTGGGCCAGCGAAGCGATTTACTTTGTATTGACCGACCGTTTTGTGGACGGCGATCCCTCAAACAATTACGAAGATCAGGGCCGCGCCATTGGCGACGGTCGCTGGCACACCTTTAACCGCCACTTCGACGGTCCCAGTGGCCGCAGTGCCAATGTGGGTTACATGGGAGGCGATTTCAAAGGCCTGCTAAACCACGCAGATTATATTGCCGACATGGGCTTCACGGCCCTGTGGATGACCCCCATTATCGACAACCCAGACGCCGCCTTTAACGGCGGCGACCCGGTGGGCTACGACCAGTGGGGCGACGGCGGCAAAACCGGCTTCCACGGATACTGGGGCGTAAACTTCTATCAACTGGATGAACACTTGCCGTCTAAAGACTTGGACTACCGGCAGCTGAACCAGGCGCTCAAGACCCAGCACGGGTTGAAGACCGTATTGGATATTGTGGGCAACCACGGCTCGCCCTCCTACACTGCGCCCGAGCAAATCAGCAATTTTGGCAAGCTGTTCGACAATGACGGCGAACTGGTGGCCGATCACCAAAATCTGCACCCCTCGGAACTGGATGCCGACAACCCCTTACACCAGTTTTTTAATCAAAAGCCCGATGTAGCGCAGCTGTCTGACTTCAATGAAAACAACCCGGCCGTGGTGGATTACTTGGTTGGTTCCTACCTGCACTGGATCGACCAGGGCGCCGATGCCATTCGCATCGACACTATAAAACACGTGCCGCACCACTTTTGGAAAACCGTCACCGATCGTATTCGCGCCCAACACCCGGGCTATTTTCTGTTTGGTGAGTCCTGGAACTACGATGCCCATTTTATTGCCGAGCATACGCGGCCCGAAAATGGCGGTGTCAGCGTTTTGGACTTCCCGCTGCAACAGGCCATGTTCGCCATGTTTGGCCAGGAACAAGCGCCCTATACCAAAGCTCTGGACGCACTGCATTTAACCGATGGTCTGTATCACAACGTTTACGAGCTGGTTACTTTTTACGACAACCACGATGTGCAGCGCTTGGACGCCAGCGACCAGGGCTTTATCGACGCCAACAACTTCTTGTTTACCGTGCGCGGTATTCCGCAGGTGTACTACGGCTCGGAGATGGGCTTTGAGCGCGGCATGAAAGAGCACCAGGGCTCGCGCAACTATTACGGCACGGACAACATTGCGCGCGCACAGCAGCACGCCATTTACAAAGCGCTAAAAAACGTTGCGCAGTTGCGTAAAAACTTGCCAGCACTGCAACGCGGTGTGCAAGTCAATCTCGAGTTTACCGAATCCACCGCTGCCTTTTTGCGCATTATAGAAACACAAGATCTTCAACAAACGGCCTTGGTGTTGCTAAATAAAGGTGACACACCTGCGCGCTTTGCCATCGACACCCTGTTAAGTCAGGGCACCTGGGCTGCACAATTTCGCGACCAAAGTGTCGAGGTTAGCCAAGGCTTAACCACCACTGTAGCCGGCCACGGAATTGAAGTGTTTGTCTTTAATGGCGCCACCAACAACGCCGAACTTTTAGAATTATTGAATCACTGATTTGTGATGCACCGCTTGGGGCCCCAGGGCCCCTCTTTTTTCCACCAGCGCCGCATTGCAAACCGCTACACTCAGTACAACCGCTGAATGCAGACGCAACTCAAATTAGACCATAAAGACAATAAGGTAGTCCCATGAGCCAAACTCCCGTTAAGCAACCCACGCTGCCGTTTTGGCAGGTTTGGAACGTCAGCTTCGGCTTTTTAGGTGTGCAATTTGGCTTTGCCATGCAAAATGCCAACGTCAGCCGCGTGCTGTCGGACTTAGGGGCGGATCTTCACTCGCTGTCGCTGTTTTGGCTGGCGGCACCGGTGATGGGCCTGATCATCCAGCCCATTGTGGGCGCCGCTTCCGACCGCACCTGGAACCGCTTTGGTCGCCGCCGCCCGTATATTTTGGGGGGCGCCATTGCAGCGGCCATCGGCATGGTATTAATGCCCAACGCGCCCTTGTTTGTGGCGCTGATGGCGCCCATGATTTTCGGCGGCATTATGCTGGCGCTGATGGACGGCGCCTTTAATGTCACCATGCAGCCGTTCCGCGCGCTGGTGGCCGACATGGTACCCAGCGAGCAACGCACCCTTGGCTACGCCATTCAGTCGCTGTTAATTAATATCGGCGCCGTTATCGGCTCGATCCTGCCGTTTTTGCTCACCAATGTCATTGGCCTAGAAAATTCCGCTGCCGTGGGCGAAGTGGCACCTTCAGTGACCTGGGCCTTTTACCTGGGTGCCACTGTGCTGTTTGGCAGCGTGCTGTGGACGGTGATTCGCACCAAAGAATACCCGCCCGAAGAGTACAACGCCTACAAGGGACTCGATGCCGATGCGCTGGCACACGCCAATCGCCCGCGCCCGTTGAGCCAAAAACTCGGCGAGTTTTGGCATTTGTTTATCAATATGCCCAAGACCATGCGCCAGCTCGCATTGGTGCAATTTTTCAGCTGGTTTGCGCTGTTTATAATGTGGGTGTACACCACGCCCGCCATTACCCAGTACGTTTGGGGAGTAGACGCCAAATGGTTTGACCCGACGTTTTTAAGTAGCCTGGATGCCATTCCAGCCGACATTGCCGCCGCCAAAGGAGCCGCGGGTGACTGGGTGGGTATTTTATTTGCTGGCTACTCTCTGTTTGCCGCCATCTTTTCCGTGTTAATGAGCAAATTTGCCAAAGCGCTAGGCCGAAAACCGGTGTATGCCCTGTCGCTGCTGGCCGGTGGCCTGGGTTATTTGAGCTTTATTTTGTTCCAGGCCGGCGCGCCCACCCTGGTGAATTTGGGCTTCACCCAGGTGACGGTGCCCGCCGGTGCTCTTGGATTAATCGTGCCCATGATCGGAGTCGGCATTGCTTGGGCGGCCATTCTTGCCATGCCCTACGCAATTTTGTCCGACTCATTGCCGGCCGACAAAATGGGCGTGTACATGGGAATATTCAACTTCACCGTTGCTGCGCCCCAGATAGTATCGGGCCTGTTGGCCGGCTGGATTCTTAACAACCTGTTCGACAACCAAGCCATTTACATTATTTTAATGGCCGGTGTGGCCATGGTACTGGGTGCGATATCGGTCTTTTTTGTGAAAGAAGGCGACCGCTAAGAGCGACGCCTACTTACCGCCATTTAAGATGCCGCCGCAGATCATCTGCGGCGGTATCTTATTGCGCGATACGTTTAACGAGCGCCGCGCTCAGTTTTGGTGAGCTCGGCCGCCAGAGGAAAATTCAGCGCGCAAGCCGAAAGAAACGCAGCGACCTCCGCCTGCGGATAGCGATAGGCTTTGGGCGTACCCTCACGCAGTTGCGCCATCTCGGGAAAGAGCCCCATACCCGCCAGTAAACTGTACCAAGACATGGCCGTGTAATGGCGATCCAGATCCCACTGTGCGATAACCGGCGCCAGCGGTTCACCGCTGTGCCAAGCCGCTAGCAGCGCCGCCAGCGCATCGGGTGGTTCGACGCTGGAGGCATCGCACCAGTAGTCGGTATCGCGCCGTTGGCTGCACACATAGTGCGCTACTATGTAATCGCGCACACCGTCAAATTGCGCATTGATGCGCGTATTAAACGCCGAGCGGTTTTGCACACTAAAACCGCCCAACTCGAAGGCGTCGATAAATTGTTCGAGCGTGGACTGCACCAAATTGAGCGCGGTGGCCTCCAGCGGCTCGATGAATCCTTGCGACAAACCCACAGCCAGACAATTGTGGTGCCATTGGTGTTCGCGTCTACCCACGCGCATCTGCAGCAGGCGCGCGTCGCCCTGTTCGGCGTCCAGCGCGCGGCGCATTTCTGCCTCGGCCGCGGTATCGGACAAATGTTGACTGCTGTACACATAACCCTGCCCCATGCGTTGGCGCAAGGGAATCTGCCAGAGCCAGCCGGCACTCATAGCGGTGGCGCGCGTTTGCGGTTTAAACGCGGCGGGCGCACTGGTGGCCAGCGCCAACGCCCGATCGTTCAATAGTTGGTGGCTGTAGCTGTGCCACTTGTCTTGCAAGATTTTTTCAATGAGCAGGGCAGCAAAGCCGCTACAGTCTATGAAAAAATCGCCCGTGATAGTTTCGTCAGTGTCGGTCTTTAGGCAGACCAGATCGCCAGCGCTATTGCGCTCGGCGCTCGTTATGGCCGCCTGCTTGTGGAGCACGCCCAAACAACTGGCGCGCGCTTTCAGAAAAGCCGCCAGCCGTGTGGCGTCGAAGTGATAGCCGTAACCAATCGCAAAGGGAAAATTTAGGCCCGCCTTTGGCAGGCGGCCCGCCCGCGCCAAATAGGCATTAATGTAGTAGTCATCCGGGTGCGCGTTTTGTCGCACACCTTTACGCTTTACATCGGCGTTATAGAAAAACGCCGGCTCGGTGTGTAGATCCAGCGCGCTGTCAAAGGCGTGAAAATAGCGTTCATAGCCAGGCCTGCCAGACCAGCCGGAAAATTCGATACCTGTTTTATAGGTGGCCTCGCAAGCGGGCATCCAGTCGTCTTCGGCAATGCCCAGGTAATCAAAATACTTTTTCAGTGCCGGCGTAGAACCCTCGCCCACGCCGACGCTCGGAATAGTGTCCGACGCCACCAAGGTAAAGGTGAAAGGGTAGTCGCGCCAAGTGTGGGCCATTAACAGCGCCGCCATCCAACCTGCAGTACCGGCACCCACAATAACAATATTCAATGGTTTCACGCAGTGATTCCTCCTCGCTCGCCACCGAGGGCATAAAAAAACCCCGACGCTACCGACCGGGGTTTAAACGAGCAATGCTATTGAGCAATTACCGGGTTTAAAAACTGTAGTTTAAACCCAGGTAGTATTGGCGACCAAAATAGGAAATGGTGCCGGTGGCATTTTTATCGCCGAAGTAGCCAACGTTCGGTTCATCGGTGAGGTTATTGACGGAAAACACCAGATCCATGCCAAAATCAAAACCGTAGCTGGCCTGGAAGTCCCACACCGTTGACGCCGCGCGCATTGTGGGATTGGTCACTTCGCCCACCACCTCGTCCATGCGGTCGCTTTGGTAAACACCCGACAAGCGCGTTTCAAAGTTATCGTAGGTGTAAAACAACATCACGCTACCCGAATGAGGCGACAAGCCGGGAAATTTCGTCTCCACACCTGGGGCGTCGGTAAAGACGCTGGGTGTGGTCATCTCGCTTTCCACGTAGGCGTAATTGGCATTGAAACCCAAGCCATCCCAAGGTGCGGGCAACATATCGAGATTGTAGCTCAACGCCACTTCGGCACCGCGAATGTAGCCACCCTCACCATTGTTGATGGCCAGGGTGTAATCACCGCGCACTACCGGCACTTCGCGCGGCAATTCGCCGGGTCGCTCCACCAAGTAAGTATCCGGACGAGGTACGCCGGCATCCAGATAGGCCTCGGCAAAGAAATCTTTATAGGTGATGGTTTGCACCTGATTGACCACATCTTTGTTGTACAGCGCCAGTACAAAGGCGCCGGCGCCATCCTGGAAATAGTGTTCGTAGGAAATGTCTATCTGGTTAGCTTCAAAGGGCCGCAAGTAGGGGTTTTTGCTTTGGCTGAGGTCGTAGCGCGCAATGCCCGATTGAGGTGCGGTTTCCGATACAGAGCCGCTTTTAACAAAGGCCAGATCGCCAATGGGCACCCGCGAAATGACCTTCGCCGCGCTAAAGCGCAAGTTGTCATTATCGGTCAAGGCATAATTCAGATTGAGCGACGGCAGCACTTTGCGGAAGGTTTCGCCCTCTTCTTGCACTGATAATTGCACGCCGTAATCCAGGTTACTTTCACCCAGCTCGTCGAGTACCACATCGCTCGGCTGCAACGGATCTTCCGTTAACTCCAATGGAATATAACCCACCGAACTTTGCGTGGTTTCCACTAAGCGGAAGCCCAAATTACCGGTCAACCCACGCGCGGCTACTTCGGTGTCGAAGTTAAACATCACATAGGCAGCTTTTACATCCTCTTCCACCTCGGCGCGCTCATTCATCGACCAAGCGCGGTTTTCCCCCCAGCGCGCGCGCGGCGTCACGTCGCGGGGATTGCCGTTCTTGTCGAGCACCAGGCCTTCGGCCACAGCGCGATCAAAGATGGCGTCGGAATCTATAGCCAAGTAGCGCGGGAAGTGGCTGAACTCACCGCTCCAACCAACATAGGCGGCATCGGTGGGCAATATTTCCAGACTGTAATCGGTGGCGTATTCACCGCCGCCGTTGCCATCGTACACAAACACCTGGCGCGCTTGGTTATAGCGCCGCTGCGACACCCGCACGCCGGCTTCCACACTGGCGAGCATGCCCCAATCCAGATCCAGCTTGCCATCAAAGCGCAAGGCGTCCGACTGATCGTCACTTAAGTGTGGGTAGATTTCATAGCTTGTCAGGCGCAGGCTGTTCACATCGGTGTAGCTCTGATTAAAAGCGACATTGGGAATTGTCAGGCCGTCATTGCGCCAGATCAGCTGCTGATCGGTATTGCGTTCGTAGCTGATATTGCCGCTACCATCATCGACGGCGTCGTAAAGGTGGGCGCGCGAAATGCCGTCTTTTTCGAAGGCTTCGGATTCCGAGTGGGCGTAGTCCATCGACACTGTCCAGGTATCGCCCCGCCACTCCAGATTCAAACCGGCCGATAAGACCTCTGAGGATTCCGAAGAGTCGTCGTTTATGACCTGAAAATTTAAACCGTTCGGCGAGTTGGGATTTTGATAGGCTGTGCCCCCGGTGACGATGTCACCGCTAGTGGTTGTATCAACCACCAACCCATCGCGCAGGCTATTGACGCGGAAGCCACTGGCATAGGTTTCGGTGTCGAATTTCGAGTAAAACACATCGCCCTTGGCAGTAAAGCTTTCGGAGGGCTCAAATACCAGGGTACCCATGTAGCCGTCGCGCTTATCGGTGCCACCGTTTTGCTGAAATTCAAAGCCTTCGCTTAGGCGCTTTCCATTTACGTTGTAGTAGTTGGGGCTGCCGGCATCTTCGGTGGTGTACTTGCTGTAAGACAACCCGATGGACTCGGTCGCCGCATTGGTTTGTTTTAAGCGCGCGTAACCCAGGCCAACACCCACTGTGTCGTCTAAAAATTTACCCATGTATGAAAAAGTAAAGCGATTACCCAGCGCATCGGCGTTGGCCACATCGCTCGCGCGATCGTTGTAGGAGCCGCGCACGCTAACGAAAGTTTTATGCTGCTGGTCATTTTCCAGAGGATTCGCAGTACGCATATCCACCGTACCCGCCACGCCTCCTTCAATGAGCGATGCCTTGGGCGATTTATACACTGCCACCGTCGACAATAGCTCGGAAGGGTACTGACTAAAATCGATCTCGCGGGTACCGCGGGTATCGGTGGTGACCTGCTCTCGCCCATTCATGGTCGAGAAGACAAAACCCGCACCCATACCGCGCAGCTGAATTCGGCCGGCTTGGCCGCCGCTGCGGTCAAAAGTGACACCGGTAACGCGAGCCAGCGAATCGGCAATGGACATGTCGGGCAGACCGCCCATATCGGCGGCGGAAATGGCTTCTACGATGGTGTCGGCATCGCGCTTGATGTCCAATGCATTTTGAATAGAGCGGCGAATGCCAAGCACTTCAATTTCGTCCAGTGCTTCTGCTTCTTCCGGTACCGCTTCTTGGGCCAGACTCAACGGAGACAGTGCGCCCATTGCCAGGGCCGCAATCAGCAGACTCATTGGCTTTTTGGAGAAACGTGTCATGGGAGTTTCCTCACAGTAATTATTGTATGGGCGGGCGGTGATTACACCGCCCGCGACTGACTTAAGGGAGCACCAGCACGGTCACGCGCGGCTCGGCAAAGCGGGTATCAACGGTGAAGCGCAAGGTCTTATCGGCATCAATCACCAATTGGCTATTGCTACCACCACGCTGCAACTTGGCCTGTTCAAATTCTTTTAAGGCACAGCCGCAAGTGAACTCGATACTCCAATCGCTATTGGCAAATTTGAATTCATAGCCCGCAGCAGTGAGCGGCAGATCGATTTGATGTACCCCGTCACCCAAGTGGGTCATCACATCGTCATTGCTCCAACCGTTCATGCCACCTTTGATGTACAAGTCGCCCTGATAGCCGCCGTTGGCAATAACGTCCAACGTAGGTGTTTCCAGTGCCGAGGCGTCCAGATTGAATTGGTAGTCACCACCGGCGCCGGTTGCGATATTGAGCGTTAAGTTGTCGCCACTGCCGTTGAGCAGCGTGAGCGATCCGTTGGCATTGAGTGTTTGACCCGCCGACTCGCCGCCCAGGTTGGGCGCGCTCCAGCTGCTGTCTGCCACTTTGAAGCCGTAGCTGCCCTCGGACAGGGTTAATACCAGGCGATACAGGTCGCCGCCTAGGTAAGTCATCGCATCCACATCGCCCCAACCGTTCATATCGCCTTTGAGGTACAAGGTATTGGCGTAGCTGGCCACATCCTGTTCGATGGTCAGTTCTGGCGCACCTGGGTTTGTGGCTTTAATGGTAAAGCGGTAGCGGCCTGTTTGCGCCGGCGTCACATTTAAATTGCCACCACCTGCTGTCAGTACTTTGGTGTCACCCACGGTGACTGTGCCATCGCTGTGACCAAAGTCGACGGTAGACCAATCGTTGCTGGCGTATTTGAAGTTGTAGTTCACACCAGCGGTGAGGTCTGCAAAGGCGGTGAAGGTACCGTCGCCGTTGTACAAGAAGGGCGTACTGGTATTCCAGCCGTTCATGTCGCCACGTAAATAGGTACCCACGTTAAAGGGGTTATCGATTGCGCCATTGGCGGGCACGGTCGCGTCTACACTCAGTCCCGCGCCTTGGCTCGCACCCTGGGCTTTAACGAACACCGCCGTGGTGTATGCCGGCACAGTGAAGGTACCGTAGGTAACGTCGACATCGACACCCTCGACCTCCTCGGTTACCACCGCTTCACTAAAGCTTGCCGTGCGCACGCGCGGATCGGCGGAGGCAGTCTGTACAGCGTGTAACGCAAAGCCACTGGCGGTGCGCACGGTGACGGATTTTTCTGCGTCATTGCCGTTGAACACCACCATGATGGCATCGTTCTCCGGGTCCAGATCGGTTAAGCCCTGACCGTCATCCAACCCCATGGCAATCACACCTTTCACCTGCTGGCTGCCAGTATTGTGAAAGCCAACCCGGGCTTGTACATCGGCCAATGTTTCCAGGCTAAACAGCGGCGAGCTGCTGGCGATGCGCAAAAACTCGTTGAACACCTCGCTACTCAGCTGAATATCCGCCGGGGTCGCGCGCGCATTGTCGTTGAGAAACTGCGCGCGAATCCAGTCTTCGCTACTGTCGCCGCGATCCAACGGCATGCCCACGGCCCAGTTATTGGTATTTTTGGTGAAGTCTACGAAGTTGTACCAGTCGCTGGCGTCGTAGGTGTTGCGATCCATGGATTTAGAGCGCAGTAATTCCGAGCCCATGTGCAGGAAGGGCACGCCCTGACTCAGAATAGGCATGGACAGTGTCAGGTTTTGAATGCGCGCGCGGTCGGCGGCGGGCATATCTGTGCTGACGGCGCCCTCTTTTTGAATCATATCCCACAGGGTTTCGTTGTCGTGCTTAGACACATAGTTAATGCTTTCCTGCGGATCGAGTGTATAACCGCCCACGGCCGCGCCGTTGATGCGTTCACTGGCGGAGCTGTAGAACTCGTAGTCGGCCAGGTTACCGGCCAAACCGGCGCGCAATTTATCGAGGTTATTGCCCTTTACGATATCCAAAAAGCGCATGGGGTCGCGCATAACATCGTTAAAGGTACCCACGCCCGTGCCCGCCATATTGCGCTGCGAGGCACGCGTAAAAATGGCGTCGTTATCGGAGCTGCCGGGCATATTCCAGCCTTCGCCGTAAAAGTAGCTGTCTTCGTCAAACGCCTGCACCGCTGCTCTTGCGGCCAAGATGACATTCTTTGGCACAAAGGTCATGAGGTCAAAGCGGAAGTCGTCGTAGCCGTAGTGCTTTGCCCAGTGCACCACACTGTCGACCACAAATTTGCCAAACATGCGATTTTCTCCGGCGGTATCACTCCCGGCACCGGAGGAATTTTCGATGGCGCCGGTAATGGGGTCGCGGCGGAAATAGTAGCCGGGCACCAGCTTGTCAAAGGTAGACGACGCTGCCGTCAAACCCGAGCTGGAGGTGTGGTTGTACACCACATCCATCACCACCCGTAGGCCCGCAGCGTGCAGCGCCTGATTCATGGCGCGCAGCTCTTTAATCCGAGCAACTCCATCTGCATCAGAGGCATAGGAGCCCTCGGGCACATTGTACAACTGTGGATCGTAACCCCAGTTAAAACCGTCGTACTTGCGCAGAGATTCAATCAGGTTTTTCGCAGCGTCTGTGGTGGGATCATAGCTCGCGAGAATTTCCATCAGCGTGGCGCTATCGCTTTCGACGCCACACACGGGGGCGTTGGTTTCAACAGCGCAGAGCTCGGCAACGGTATCGGTCAGTTCAACACGCGCGGCCGCCACTTCGTCAATGGTGGCCAAATCAGCGGTAGGCAATACATGGAAATGCGTCATGCCCGCCGCTTTTAGCGCTTGCAGATGCTGCATGGGTACCGAGTTAGTTTCAGTAAACGCTAGGTACTTTCCGCGATTTTCTGCGCTGGTACTTTCATCGCGAATACTAAAGTCGCGCACGTGGCCTTCGTAGATAACGGCCTGCTCGGGTGCCGCCAAAGGTGGCGCCACGACGGTACCCCAGCCATCGGGCTGGGTGGCGGGATCATTTAAATCGGCGACCAAAGAATAGTAGCCCCGCGCAGCGGCAGCCACTGAGTAGGGATCGGTGGACTCCACTGTCACCAGTGCATCGTCGTCGCGATTGTAGACAACGGCCGAGTAGCGATAATAGCGGCCATCCAGGCGCGCCTTGTCGTCGGTGTAAGACCAGATACCGGTGGCGGCATCAAAATCCATGTCCACGGTATCCAGCAATCGCTTAGGCGAGGCGTCGTTAAATACTTTGAGTTTGACGCTGTGCGCAGTGGGCGCCCATACCGACAGTGAAACTTGGCCGTCCAGATACTGAACACCCAAGGTGGCTTCGTCGGCATCGTTTTCACCGCTGGTGTAAAGCGCGTCCAGCAGGCGCGCGGTTTGCACCGCGGTGCCCACCAGATTGCCATCGCCGTCGACACCGGTGACTAAAATTTGGCCCTTGGTGGCTGTTTGTATTTGCTCAATGCTCAGACCATCCACCTGGAATGCGGGCCAGTCGGCCAGGTGCGGAACACGCTCTGCCTGTGCCTGCGTGAGTGTGGTGGGTACCAGCGCGGCAGACATTTCGCTGCCGGTAATGTTGCCTGCATCGTCCTGATCTAAGCCCCCTTGCGACGCGGCAAACAACTGGTCCGCCGAACCGCCGCCGATATTCCACACCAGGGTTTGCGCATCTATCCAGTGCGCGCTGGCATTGCGAATGGTGCGCGCGGGCGGCTCTGCCGCTTCACATACGTCGTTTATGCAGATGGGTAGACCCTGACTGACGCGTGCACTGCGCAAATCAAAATCGGCAATGACAAACGCCATGCGAGCGAACTTGCCCGTAGAGTTTAGCGATAACGTAAAATCATTCGTTTGATTGTCGGCGGCGGAGTTGTGCACAATCCAGTTGCCGCAGGAGGAACCATCCTGAATGTTTAACACCCAATAGGCGCCGTAAATGGGATCGACGCCCGCGCCATTAATACTTGGCCCCGCCGGCCAGTTGGTGGGCGCGGTGGCGCTGTCTGTCACCTGTGCAGCCCAGCCGCCGGTGCAACCGCTATTCCACAGGTGCAGCACCCAATCGCCGTAGGCCTGATCGATGTGCTGACGATTAAAATAAATAACCGCTTCATCTTCTGCCGGAAAATACAGGGGATCGGGACCGGCAAACGGTACGGCGGCGCAGGTATTGGTGGACGGGTCTAGTACTTCGCCGCCGTCGCACACGGGCGGGGCATCCACACACATGGTGCCGCTGGCATTGGGAACTTGATTGCCGGTGCAGGTGAGCAGATCACTTTGATCGCCGCCCACTTCTGTTTTACAGCCGGCCAGTGCAAATAAGGTGACGGCAATAGCCGACAACCCCAGCATTCTGGGTGTTCTGGTCATGGTTTTCTCCAGTGTTACATTATTTTTATTTGAGGTGCTGAACCACGTGTCTTGCATGAAAGTCAGCAACAGGAAGCCGGCGATGACACACCGCACCTCACATGGTACCGATAGTAGAATTGCGCACGAGCGTGCCGCAATGGCTTGCATACGTATGTATTGCAATGCATACGTATGCAGGCAAAGAAAGCCATCAGAAGCAAACTGAAGACTTCAAGACGCACAGTTCACAATAGGGAAAACCGCTAAAATTCCGACCTAATCGTCAATATTTTAGAGCGAGCTTTTGGCGCACCGCCGCAGCTATGTTTCTGCAGTCTGGTTAGCGGCTAGTAAAAATGAAATTAAAAAAATTGGCGATACGCGACAGCCGCTACAGCGCCCTGTGACGCCAGCCATTGACCTCCAGTTATACGCTCATAATCAACGTTAGGCTTACCCAGCCCAGTGCGTGACTCACTAGGGCAGATACGCCATTCGCCCACAACCGCACGGTTGGCGAGGCGCTCAATGCATAACTCAACCCCAGCAGTGGATAAATCACTACTAAGTTGACTGGCAATACGATCAATGACCAAGCGCCCAACACCAACATGACGTAGGCTTGCAGTCCTTCATCACCCAGTACGGAAAGCGTCGTCAACGCAGAGCCCCCAAGCCCATAAAACAGCGGCATCCAGGGATTAAAAAAATGTGACAGTTGCATGGCATTGACCCAGATAGTGGTGACGGACAGCGTAGCAAGCCAAGCCCATTGCTACGCAGCGGTAGTTCATATTTCGCGCCCTTCAATGGCGCCTACTCACGCTCTAAGGAGGTGTGTCTGGGCATCGGGCTCCAGCGCTATGTAGGGCACAGTGGCCAGGGCATCGAGCAGTTGCCGGCGCAGCCACAAATGGGCCGGGTCCTGATCGGCCCGCGCGTGCCAAAAGGCGTGCAACTCTAGAGTGGGGACTTGAAAAGGTACTTCGCGCAGCGCTAAGGGCATCTGTTCATTCAATATGCGGGCAATGCCCTGCGGCATAATACTGAGCAAATCCGTTTGCGCCAGCATGTGCGCGGCGCACAAGTAGGACTGGCAGCGCGCACCAACGGTGCGACGCACGCCGTGACGGGCCAGCTCGTGATCTACCCACTCGGGCCCCTGCTGTAACGGCGTCACTAAAATTTGCTGGTGCGCCAAATAGCCTTCAAGGGTCAGCGGCTGTTGCAGGGCAGGGTGCGCCGGCCGTCCCACCACACACAATCGTTCAAACAACAGCCGCGCATGGGCAATGGTATCGGGTACTGGCTGCAACAGGTCTACCACTATATCCAGCTCGCCAGCGGTCAGTGCGGCCACTAGGTGGTGCGGGTGGCACTGTAAACTGGCTACGGCCACCGCGGGTGCCAGTCGACTGACCTGCGACAATAAAGCCGGCATCACCGCCGTGTTCATGCCATCGCGCAGCCCCAGGCGAAACTCCCGCTGAAGCCGGCCGGCATCGAAAACCTGACCCGCATTGACCGTCTCGCGCAGGCTGGCCAACGCCGCTTTCACCGGGCGAATAATGCGCTCGGTGAGCGGGCTTGGGCGCATCGTCTGCCCCTGGCGGATAAACAGCGGGTCGTCGTAGATAGCGCGCAATCGCCCCAGTGCATGGCTTACCGCCGGCTGACTAAGGCAAAGGTGATCTGCGGCCCGCGTGATAGATCCCTCGTCGTAGATCGCCTCCAGTACCGCCATCAGGTTTAAGTCCAACTTACTCACAGGCCGCCCCAACAATGCACAAAATTAATAGTTATACCAAACAACCATGCATTGGACTAATTATTTAACGCTTCGTAGCATCCCGTGTTGTTAGCAACTCACCTTCCACCACAAGAGACTGCCACCGTGAATAATTTCCGCGATGAACTTGCCCGCACCACCATTGGCGCCGCCAAAGTCGAACTGCCGCCCAGCCAATTCGAGTCGATTGAGGCCGAGCGCACCTACCTTAAACAGCGACTCGCCGGGGCCTTTCGGGTGTTTGGCTACCTGGGTTATGACGAGGGCGTTGCTGGCCACATCAGTGTGCGCGACCCGGCCCGCGCCGACCACTTTTGGGTGAACCCGGTGGCCGTGCACTTTTCGCTGATCAAAGCTTCAGACTTGGTACTGGTTAATCACGCGGGCGAGATCGTAGAAGGCGACCAGCTGGTCAATAGCGCCGCTTTTGCCATCCACTCTCGTCTGCACGCGGCGCGCTCCGACATCAATGCCGTGGCGCACGCCCACTCGCCCTACGGCCGAGCCTTCAGTGCCATGGGTAAATTACTGGAGCCCATTTCACAAGACGCCTGCATGTTCTATGAAAACCACGCGCTCTTTGAAGAATTTAATGGCGTAGTGGATGCAACCGACGAAGGCGATGCCATTGCGCGCGCACTCGGTACAATGCCCGCTGCCATTTTGAAAAATCACGGTTTGCTCACTACTGGCAGTTCAGTGGACATCGCCTGTGGCTTATTTATGGCCATGGAAAGCGCCTGTCGCTCACAGTTGCTGGCCGATGCCGCCGGCACGCCCGCGCACATTAGCCACGACATCGCCATTAAAACCCGCGATTACAACGCCACAGATTTGGTCAAATGGGCAAACTTCCAGCCCACCTATCAGCTCGTGTTGCGCCAGGACGACAGTTTTCTCTGCTAACACTCGCCGACAAACACCACATTACGCAGCTGCAATCGTTAACCCAAAGTGTTAGCGATTGTAGCCGATACGATTCTTCGTTTGTGCTGGCAGCGCCAAGAGTGTTTTTGCCAATGGCAATACAACACCGCATTACCAACTAATCGCCCAGACCATAGCGGTGAAAGCGGTATTCGGTCTATTCCAATTCGGGTTCGACAGGCAAGTAATTGTGGTTAGACAATACCACTTGCCGAACTTCGGCGAAGGGTTTCTCCAATATGATGTAACCTATTGATTGCACTCATTGACTTTTTTTTCGAAATGCTCGATAAATTCCTGTACCGAGCCTGATTTAACGGCATACTTCGGCAAATAAATTAGCCCCATCCTAAAACTCAGCCAGGTTTCCGATCCCGTCGACTTGCAGCCTATGTACTCAGAGTAGAGATAAGTTTTCTCGAATGACTCTGTTTTTTCAAGCACCCCGTCATCGGTAAGGACATAGGAAAACGCGGTGGTGCCTCCCGATAGCACATGGTGCGCTTGCTGAAAGCTCCCCAGCGTCGTTACGAATCGGTAGGAAAAGAAAAACCAAATAACGAACACTGTACACGGTGAGGCGATTAAACTACGTGTAACTTTTTCAGCAATCGGCGCATCAACAGTAAAAATTGAATAATTTATTGCTAACACCAAGATGCCCGCAAGCAATAGCAACGCCCTTCTGACATTAGACGAGTAATAGGTTGTCAGCATGCCTCGTCTATTTTCGCCTTCTGAGTCCAGCACTATGGTAATCATGCGTCTACCTATAAATACTATCTAATAGCTGAATTTTGGCGGAGTAACCGCGGCCAACGCGTACCTTTTCTAGCAGTTATAATACAGACTAAGGGTTCTAGAAAAACGCCACCTGTATTTCTACGCCATTGTAATAGACGCGTTTTATCACATTTATCAGATTATTCGCTAGAGAGGTATCAAAGGTTCACTGCTGAGTCATGGTAAATGTACATTGCTTCACACGAGGTCAATGTCACTAAATTTTAACCGGCTGCACTAGGCAGAGCGCATCTGCATTGTTAATGCTTTACGTCTTGCGCCGTGATTGACGCTGCTTTCACGCAGCCTAGTCGGTGTACCTTGGCTATTTTGATCGACCAAAAAGGCGCCTGCGGCGCCTTGTGACTGTTGAGATTAGCGCTTATACAAACTCTGGCGGTGAGACCAAATGCCAGTACAGCAAGATGCCCGCAGCCATACTAACCGCCACAATCAAAGACATGCCCACCACTGAAGCTGCAAACCATTCGCCGCGCTGCTTCGGTAAATCAAACATGATAGGCAGGCCGGTGTGAAGTAAATAAACTGCGTGGCCGATAGCTGCCGCCAAGAGCAACAGATTAAGCCATAAATTTGGGTAGAGGCCGGCAATACCCACAACGAAAATTGGAGTTGCAATGAAACTTGCAACCACAAATCCTTTCAAGGGGTCGACTTTAACGCCGTAGGTTTTCGACAGCCCGTGAATAAAGTAGCCAATGGCGGCAATGGCCACGAGCAAAGAAAAATACACAGCGCCCATGAGCGACAGTGCGCTGTGCTCGGCCATGTAGGTGACCTCACCCACCCGGCCCTGCCAACCTTGTTCTGTGGCGCCCAGGTACCAGGCGATGGCTGGTAGCAAGGCCAGCACGATGCCGTAAGGGGCGTTTCGTTTAAAGGCTGTGTCAGACAGGTCGTGCAAGCTTTGCCACTGCTTGCGCGGTCGGATCATTAAGCCAATGGCGTGGTGAAACATGACAGTATCCTTGCGGTATCCATTGTTATTGTTATGCGGCAACTGGGCGGCCTTGAAAACTGCGCAGGCGCGCCAGCGCCTGCGGAAACCAGCAGAGATTCTTATAGCCGACCCTGGAGGTCAAGCAGGCAGCATAAATTCGGCCGTATGCTTCGTGTTTTGTTTCTTTTCAGGGTATCACAGGCGTGCAAAATGTTTCCGTGCGACACACACGGCCGTACAAGCGACGCCGCATAATCCACTAACGGTTAATGATGGTGGTGATGATGAGGCGACTCATCCGCTGGCTGCACTGTATCGCCGGCGTGCTCGTGGTGGCCGCCATGATCTGCACTGTGAGCACCACCGTGACCTGCGTGCTGCAGACTAAACCACAAGGTCCAAACGCCAAACAGCACCAACAGCATACCCATAAACTGCCGCAATGCGCGGCGCGCCAGCCACTGTTTCATCTGCGTGGCCAGCGCCCCGGATACCAGCAAGGCGGGCAAAGTGCCCAAGCCAAAGGCGGCCATTACCGCAGCACCTACGGGAACGCTGCCCTGGCTGGCGGCAAAAGCCAGAGCCGTATACACCAAGCCACAGGGTAAAAAACCCCACAGCATGCCCAATGGCAACGCCTGCCAATGGCTATTAAGCGGCAACAATTTTTTGCCCAATGGCGCAATGTAGCGCCACAGCGAGGCACCCCCGCGCTCCAACCACACCAGGGCGCGCCACCAGTCGGCCAAATACAGGCCCATTAACATGAGTAACACGCCGGCAAGTACACGCAGCCAGGGCCCGGCGATTTTTTCAAAGGCAAAACCCAAGCCGCCAGCCACAGCACCCAAGACGCTGTAACTGGTGATGCGCCCAAGGTTGTACAGTGCCAAGCGCAACCAGCGCCGATCGCCAGCGGCCAGGGACAAAGCGCCCACTATGCCACCGCACATACCCAGACAGTGGCCCGCGCCCAATAGGCCGGCCGCAAAGACTGAAAACAGGGCAATCGAAAATTCCAACACTAATCCTTAGGCGATTCGCTGGGTGGCGTCTGTTTTTGGGCGGGCTCGTCATCGAAAAGTATGCGGCGCCCCTCGGTATTTAAATCGTCGTACTGGCCATTTTTCACCGCCCAGAAAAGCAGCTTAATGGCCAAACCAATTAAAATCAGCGCCACCGGCACCAATAAAAACAGAATTTCCATGATCAGCTAACCTCTGAAAAGCGCGCCGTTGGCGCGGGTGTTGCCGTTGTCAATTCAGGCATTTGCAGGCGGGACGCATTAAGCACCACCAGCAGCGAACTGAGGCTCATGCCCGCAGCGGCCAGGTAAGGCGGCACCCAGCCAAGCGCGGCAAAGGGCAGCGCGATCAGATTGTACGCCAGCGCCCAGGTTAAGTTCTGGCGAATCACGCGCTGGCAACCTTGCGCCACATCTAGGGCCGTCGACAGTGTGCGCAAGCGGCCGTTGGTCAACAAACTGTCTGCCCGCGCCTGCGCCAACTCGGTGGCGCCAGCCATGGCCACCGACACATCGGCAGCGGCCAACACGGGCACGTCGTTAATGCCGTCGCCCACCATCAGCAGAATGCGACCCTGTGCCTGTAGCGCTTGCACCCGAGCCAACTTGTCTTGGGGCAACAAAGCACCCACCGCGTGCTCGCTATCGATGCCCAATGCCTGCGCTACGCGCTGTACTTCGCCAGGTTGATCACCGGACAAGACCCATACCTGCTTGCCCTCTGCCTGCAACTGCGAGATGCAATGCTGTGCATCCTGGCGCAGTGAGTCGGCGATGGCAAACCAGGCCAGGGGCTGTTGCTCGTCGCCCAACAACAGCCAACGCTGTTGTGCATCGGGCGGTGTTGGCGCGTACCAATCGGCAAAAAAAGCGCTCCGCCCCAGGCGCAGCTGTCGCCCCTGCCAACGCCCGGAGACACCCAGACTCGGGTGCTGGGTTTGCTGACTCACTGCGGGCAGTTCGGCCGCTGGTTGCGACCACTGCGGCGGTAACTTTTCAAAAGCGCGCGCCAGCGGATGCTGGCTGCCCTGCTCCAGCGCCGCAGCCAGCGCGACGCATTCTGCCGCCTCCATGTTGGCAACCAGTGGCTGCACATCGGTTAAACGGCTGTGGCCCTGTGTGAGGGTGCCGGTTTTATCAAACACTACGGTATCGACCTTGGCCAGCGTTTCCACACAGTGGCCACGGGTCACCAACATGCCCGCTTCGCGCAACAATACGTGGGCACGGGTGAGCGCCACCGGCGTTGCCAACGACAGCGCACAGGGGCAGGTCACCACCAACACAGAAAGCACCACCCAAAATGCCTGGCTGGGCTCGTACCACCACCAAAAACCGCCCACGGCTGCAGCCACCAACAATAAACGGGCCACAAAATAGCGAGCCAATCGATCGGCGGCGCTCACCTGCTGGGGCTTTTCGCTGTCGGCGCGCGCCACCAAGTGCTCTATGGCCGACAATTGGGTATCGGTGCCCACCGCCTCGGCCAACAGCCACAACTGGCTGTCGAAATTCACACTGCCGGCAATCACCCGGTCGCCCTTCTGCTTCGGCAGGGGCTGAGATTCACCGGTTAACAAGGCTTCATCAACCCGCGACTGCCCCTCAATGATGCATCCATCGCAGGGAAAAGTTTCGCCCGCTAGCACCTTTACCCGATCGCCGGCTTGCAGCTGTTTGATTGCAACAATCTCTTCTTGCCCATTGGCCGCGCACCGGCGTGCCGTTAAGGGCAAACGCATTGCAACCTGCGATAGGCTGTTGGCATTTTTGTGGCGCAAGCGCAGTTCGATGTAGCGCCCCAGCAACAGGAAAAATGTAAACATGGAGACGGATTCAAAATACACTTCGCCGCTATTGCTAATAGTTGCCCAGGCGCTCGCCAGATAGGCGCCGCCAATGGCGATGGCCACGGGCACATCCATCACCAGCTGTTTCATTTTTAAGCTGCGATAAGCGGCCACAAAAAATGGTTGCGCCGAAAACAGCACAACCGGTGTTGCCACCACCAAACTGACCCAGCGAAAAAAACTTTGCCAAACGCCGTCAAAATCCTGCAGCGCACCGGCGTAGAGTGCAATGGCAACCATCATCACCTGCATCATGCCGAAACCGGCCACCCCTAAGCGCATCAACAATTGATTGCGCGCCTGCTGCCAAAGATTGCGCTGATTATCGTCGCTGGCGGGCAGCGGCGCATAGCCAATGTGCGCCAGCGCCGACATCAGCGCCGACACCGCGAGTATGCGGCTGTCGAACACAATGGTTGCCCGGTGCTGAGTGGCATTCACCGACACTTTTTGCACGCCGGCAACTGTGCTCAGGTGTTGTTCGATCAGCCACACACAGGCGGCACAGCTAATACCATCCAGTACCAAGTGGGCGGTGCGCGCCTGCGGCTCTCCGGTAATGAAATCCGCCTGCAGTTCGGGTAAATCGAATGCAGCGTAGTTGCCAGTATCGGCATCGGGTTTTGGATTGGGCGACTCGCGAAAACGGTAAAAGTTTTCCAGACCGCCGTCCACAATGGCCTGCGCCACAGCGGCGCAACCAGGGCAGCACATGGGCTGCGGCTGGCCCTGTATTTCTACCGTGAGCCCGCTGCCGGCAAGCGGTAATTGGCAGTGATAGCAGTGGCGCACAATCAACGCGAGGGTTGCGGTGCCAGCAAGACCTGCTGCGCATCGGTAAAATTCAGCTGTCCCTTTAAGCGCCAGTCTGCTTCCGCCCGCGCCGACGCGTTGGCGCCAGGAAACAATTGTAAATAGCGCGCGTGCTGAATACTGCGCTCCAGATCGGCGCGGTAATGACTGTGGCCAGTGGCTGAAAATATCAGCACCTGATCGTGATCGGCTTCCGTGGGATGTTGCACCAGCAGTACCAAGGTGGGCGGTTGGTCGGCGCCGCTCAATGTCAGAAACGCTTCGCCGGTTTCCAGATCGAACCGCACATCCGCCTGCATGGCCAGCGCGCGGGCACGGCTATCCTGCTCCAGCCGCTCGTTATACATGCGGCCTTCGCGGTAGTAGTTATCCACCACCACATCGTCTGCCATCTTGACGGCGATACTGATAAATACCGTCATCACCAAGACAATGACAATCAGCGGCGTTAACAAAAACCAGGCCCAACCCTGGCGGTACCAGGGCTGCGGTTGCACTTGATCGTTCATCACTGTTCCTGCGTACTTGGGCCCTTGGGTGGACCAATAAATGTTGCGTTAACGGTAGCTTGCAGCTCTGGGTTGCTATCGCTTTGAATATGAAATTGAAAGTTTGCCCGACTCGTTGTCATCGCCGACTGCGGTACAGAAACCCGTACCGGCAAGCTAACCCGCTCGCCTTTTTCGATCAGCGTTGGCCGGTAGCCCCCCAACGTAAAGGGCAGATCGCCGCGCACGTCGATGGTATACACCTGCTCCGCGGCATCCAGGTTTTGAATTTTAATGGTGTAGACATTTTGAATTTCTTCGCCGTGCACGCGGTACATGTTGGCACCGCGATCGCGCAGCACATCCACCTTCACCGGTACGCGATTACTGACGGTATAGGCAAAGACGCCAATCATTACCAACACCGCTGCGGCATAGCCCAACAAGCGCGGACGAAACACATGGGTTGTACCGGTTTTAATGGCGTCTTCGGTGGTAAAGCGAATCAAACCACGGTCGTAGCCCATTTTGTCCATGACGCTGTTGCAAGCATCCACACACAAGCCGCAATCAATACACTCTAATTGGACGCCGTCGCGAATGTCGATATCCACCGGGCACACCTGCACACACCAGGAACAATCGGTGCAATCGCCCAAACCCTTTGCCTTGTAGTCTTCACCGGGCTTGCGGGGCCCGCGATTTTCACCGCGCTTGTAATCGTAAAAAACCGTGAGCGTGTCTTCGTCGTACATCACGGACTGAAAGCGCGCGTAGGGGCACATATACTTACACACTTGCTCGCGCATATAGCCCGCATTCAGGTAGGTGGCAGCGGCAAAAAATAACACCCAAAAGGCGGCGATGGGTTCCGCGCTAAAGGTGGCCAACCCCGTAATCAGCTCGCGCACCGGTGTAAAATAGCCGATGAACGTAATGCCCGTAATTAAGGCAATAGTCACCCACATGGTGTGCTTGCCAAACTTGCGGGCAAACTTTTCTGGACTCATGGGCGCCTGATCTAATTTCATGCGCTTATTGCGGTCGCCTTCAAAAAAGTGCTCTGCCCAGATATACATCATGGTCCACACCGTTTGCGGGCAGGTAAAACCGCACCACACACGGCCCACCAACACGGTCACGGTAAACAATGTAAAGGCGGCAATTATTAGCAACCACGACAGCAGCATGGCGTCTTGCGGGCCAAAGGTGAGCCACAAAATGTGAAATTGCCGGGTGGATAAATCAAATAGCATGGCCGGCCGATCGTCGATCACAAACCAGGGCATCAGCAGAAATCCCGCCATGAGTGGCAGGCCTGTGTAGCGGCGCAGCTTCTGGAAAAAGCCGGTGATCTTTCGGGTGTAGACGCGACCCGAGGATTCGTAAACGTCGACGTAGCGGATCTTTTCTTCTTGTTGTTCTGCGGCTTCCGGTCGATCTTTTAACTCTTGATCAGACATGCGAACAAACTCGTAAACACCAACGGTGTGGCGGGAACAGAAAAGGGGCAGCCACTGGCTGCCCTGAACGGATTACTGCGCTTCTGGCTCCAGTGACAGGCTGTAAACATAGGCTGCCAACAAGTGGATTTTATCTTCGCGCAGCTTGTCTTTTTGCGCCGGCATCTGATTGGCCCGGCCCTCGCGGATGGAGTGACGCACGCCTTTGCGACTGCCGTCGTACAACCAAATGTCGTCGGTCAGATTAGGCGCACCAAAGGTGTGACTGCCCGTGCCATCGGCCTGGTGGCAGCTGGCGCAATTGGCAGCAAAAACCGACTCACCGGCCTTGGCCATGTTGGTATCGTGCTCCTGGCCCGACAGGCCCAACACGTATTCAGCCACATTTTGCACCGCTGTTTCGCCTAAGATGGGGCCCCAGGCCGGCATATTGCCGTTGCGGCCGTGCAGCAGGGTTTCTTTGATTTTTTCTGGCGTGCCGCCGTACAGCCAATCCTTGTCGATCAGGCTCGGGAAGCCGTAGCTGCCGCCGCCGTCGGCGCCGTGACAAATCGCGCAGTTGTTAGAAAACAAGCGACCGCCCATTTTCATGGCGCGCGGTTCATTGACCAAGGCTTCGATAGACATTTCCTGGTATTTACCAAAGGTGTCTACATACTTGGCCTGCGCCTTTTGCTGCTCGCCGGCTAGCTGCTTGTGCGAAGTCCAGCCCAGTACACCTTCCCAAGCGCCCAGGCCTGGGTAGGCAATCAAATAACCCGCGGCAAAAAACAAAGTGGCCACAAACAATTGAAACCACCACTTCGGCAGCGGGTTGTCGTATTCCTCAATGCCGTCGTAAACGTGACCGGTGGTGCGGTTTTCCGGATCATCCTCATCGCTCACAGCCACCTTGCGGTTGGCAAACAGCACCCAGGTGACTAACACCAGGCACGCCAGCGTCAGCACAGTAATCCAAAGGCTCCAAAAAGTACTCATAATCAGTCCTGCCTCTCTTCATCGTTTTTAGGATGAAGTTGTTGTGTTGGCTTGCTCTGCGGCTCATCGGCAAAGGGCAGATTGGCCGCTTCATCAAAACGCTTTTTACGCTTGGGCGAAAACGCCCACCAGCAGACGCCTATAAACGCCAGCGTGACAAAAACCGTTCCGAGTGAACGCAAATCGTTAATATCCATAATCAGCGCTTCTGCTGCACCAGGGTGCCCAGTTGTTGCAGGTAGGCAACCAGCGCGTCGATTTCGGGCTTGCCCTTCACGGCATCTTGGGCACCGGCAATATCTTCGTCGGTATAAGGCACGCCAACAGAGCGCAGTGCGCGCATTTTGGCCGCTGTGTCTTCACCGGTAAGGGTATTATCGAACAGCCAGGGGAAAGCGGGCATATTGGATTCGGGCACTACGTTGCGCGGGTTGTACAAGTGCGCTTTTTGCCAGGCATCTGAATAGCGCTGACCCACGCGCGCCAAGTCTGGCCCGGTGCGCTTAGAGCCCCACAGGAAGGGGTGCTCGTACACAGACTCGCCGGCCAGCGAGTAGTGGCCGTAGCGCTCCACTTCGGCGCGCAGCGGCCGCACCATTTGGGTGTGGCACACGTGGCAACCTTCGCGAATATAGATATCGCGACCTTCCAGCTCAAGCGCGGGCAGCGGTTTCAAACCGGCGACCGGCTCGGTGGTTTCCTTCAGGAAAAACTGCGGCACGATTTCAACCAGGGTACCAAAGCTAATGGCCACAATGGTCAACACTGCCATCAGGCCGATATTTTTTTCGACTATGTCATGATTCTTCATTGTCTATTCCTCAAGCTGCCTGAATCGGGGTTGCTGCAGCCTGTTCTTCTTCGGCATTATCGGTTGCGGTGCGGTAGGCGTTGTAGGCCATTAAGACCATTCCCAGCAGGAAGAAGGCACCGCCCATTACGCGCACAAAGTAGCCTGGATAGCTGGCCGTCACCGACTCCACAAAGCTATACGTCAGGGTGCCGTCGGCGTTAAAGGCGCGCCACATCAAGCCCTGCATAATGCCGTTTACCCACATGGCGGCGATGTACAACACGGTGCCAATGGTGGCCAACCAGAAATGGGTGTTAATCAGCTTGACGCTGTACATTTCCTTTTTGTTAAACAGCACCGGCAACAGGTGGTAGATAGCACCGATCGAAATCATGGCCACCCAACCCAGCGCACCAGAGTGCACGTGGCCGATGGTCCAGTCGGTGTTGTGCGACAGCGCGTTCACCGTTTTGATGGACATCATTGGGCCTTCGAAGGTGGACATGCCGTAGAACGACAAAGACACCACCAAAAAGCGCAGCGTTGGATCGGTGCGCAATTTATGCCAGGCACCAGAGAGCGTCATGATGCCGTTGATCATGCCGCCCCAGCTGGGCGCCAACAGAATGAGCGACATCACCATACCCAGGCTCTGGGCCCAGTCGGGCAGCGCTGAGTAGTGCAAGTGGTGGGCACCGGCCCAGATGTACAGGGAGATCAGCGCCCAGAAATGTACGATCGACAGCTGGTAGGAGTAGACGGGACGACCCGCCTGCTTGGGCACGAAGTAATACATCATGCCCAAAAAGCCCGCCGTCAGGAAAAAGCCCACGGCGTTGTGGCCGTACCACCACTGCACCATGGCGTCCATGGCACCGGCGTAGGCCGAGTAAGACTTAAACATGGAGACCGGCACCGCCGCGGAGTTCACCAGGTGCAGCACCGCCACGGTCAGAATGAAGCCGCCGTAAAACCAGTTGGCCACGTAGATGTGCTCAACCTTGCGCTTGACGATGGTGCCGAAAAAGACGATGGCATAGGAGATCCACACCAGCGCAATCAGAATGTCGATGGGCCATTCCAGCTCCGCGTATTCTTTGGTGGTGGTTAACCCCATGGGCAGCGTGATCGCCGCCGCTACAATTACGGCCTGCCAACCCCAAAAGGTAAAGGGAATAAGCCAGCCGCCCCAAAGCTTGGCCTGACAGGTGCGCTGCACTACATAATAAGAGGTGGCGAACAGGGCGCAACCGCCAAAGGCAAAAATCACGGTGTTGGTGTGCAGGGGGCGCAAGCGCCCAAAATGGGTGTAAGGCTGGATCAGGTCGTTCAGCTCAGGCCAAACCAGCTGTGCTGCAATCAGCACGCCTACACCCATACCGACAATACCCCAGACGATGGTCATGATGGCAAATTGCCGCACAACCTTATAGTTATAGGCTGGATGTTCTCCAGCAGCTGAGTGACTACTCATAGTGAAGTTCCCAATGTTTCAAGCTAATAAAATCTGTTAGCCAGCCGAACGACCGCCCCGGGGGCTTTGCCTCAGTGGGGTTTTAGGGGTCGCATGCACCGCTCGCATTGTAGGGGTTCAAACGTTACGGTTATTGATCCGTATCAATGAAGTTCGAGCCCCCCGTTTAATTTGGAAGACCGCAAAATCCCCAAAGTCTAGGACAGACTGGGGATTTTGGTTACTTTTAACGCGCGAATTACAGCAGTTTACGGCCTTTGCCTGCAGCGATGCGCATGCGCAACGCATTCAGCTTAATAAAGCCTTCGGCATCCTTCTGGTTGTAGGCGCCGGCATCGTCTTCGAAGGTGGCAATCTTGTCGTCAAACAGGCTGTCGTCGGAACGGCGCCCGGCGATAGACACGTTGCCCTTGTAAAGTTTGACCCGAACCTCGCCGTTTACCACCTGCTGAGATTCGTCGATGGCGGTTTGCAGCATCTTGCGCTCCGGGCTCCACCAGTAGCCGTTGTAAATCATTTCCGCATATTTGGGCATCAGCGCATCTTTCAGGTGCGCCACTTCGCGGTCGAGCGTTAAAGACTCGATTGCGCGGTGCGCCTTCAACAGAATGGTGCCACCGGGGGTTTCATAACAGCCGCGGGACTTCATGCCCACGTAGCGGTTTTCCACGATGTCCAGGCGGCCAATGCCGTTGGCGCCGCCCACTTTGTTCAGGTATTCCAGCACGGTGGCGGGCGACATGTCTTTGCCGTCGATGGCGACCACGTCGCCCTGCTTGTAGGTCAGGGTCACGTAGGTGGGTGTATCGGGTGCCGCTTCGGGAGACACCGACCAGCGCCACATGCCCTCTTCTGCCTCTTCCCAGGGGTTTTCCAAAATACCGCCCTCGTAGGAGATGTGCAGGAGATTGGCGTCCATCGAGTAGGGCGACTTGGTTTTTTGCTTGGCAAAGTCCACAGGGATATCGTGTTCTTTGCAGTAGGCCATCAGTTTTTCGCGCGAATTCAAATCCCACTCGCGCCAGGGTGCGATCACTTTAATACCAGGCTTCAGCGCGTAGGCGCCCAACTCGAAGCGCACTTGGTCGTTGCCCTTACCGGTGGCGCCATGGGAAATCGCATCGGCGCCGGTTTCGTTGGCGATTTCCACCAGGCGCTTGGCAATCAGCGGCCGCGCGATGGAGGTGCCCAGCAGGTATTCACCCTCGTAAATGGTGTTTGCGCGAAACATCGGGAAGACATAATCCCGCACAAATTCTTCGCGCAAATCTTCAATATAGATTTCCTTAATGCCCATGGCTTTCGCCTTGGCGCGCGCAGGCTCCACCTCTTCGCCCTGACCGATATCGGCAGTAAATGTCACCACTTCACAGTAGTAGGTTTCTTGCAGCCACTTAGCAATGACCGATGTATCAAGGCCACCCGAGTATGCGAGCACTACCTTTTTTAAGGACGCCATAATGTTCTCCGTTTACCTGCTGCGCGGGCGCCGCACGCAATAATTGAGCGCGCGGCGTGAAAAGTTGGGCGCGAATTGTATAGGGAATCGACCGGGAATCACAGAGCCTGCGCCCCGAAGGCGCGGGATTTTAACGATTGGCGGCCAGATCCGGCGCTTCGATGCGGTCGACTCGCACGGTGACGCGGCGGTTCTGCGCGCGCCCCGAGCGCGACTGGTTGCTGGTGATGGGATAGCGCTCGCCGTGCCAGCGCACGGTGAGTTTGTCTTCGGGAATGCCCTGGCCAATCAGAAACTGCTGAACAGACTCGGCGCGGCGCTTAGACAGCTCGAGGTTATCCTCGCGCAATCCCTTGCTGTCGGTGTGGCCGTCGATAAACAGGTGACTCACCTTGGGGTCGGCCAGCACGTAGAGTGCAATGTGCTTCAGTTTACGCTGCTCGGCCTTGGGAAAATCGTCGCCAGAGGAGGGAAAGTACACCGACGAGCGGGCTATCTGGTCGTAGTTTACGGGCAGCAAACCCTCCAGACATTTTAAGTATTGCTGGTAGGCCGCCTGAAAGTTGATGGGCGAAAGCGCCACGCGGGTAGACTCTTGCGCGCCGTACCAGGGGTAGCGAGTAACCACTAACTCACGACCCGCGTGCAGCTCTGTCAGCACGCGGTTTGAAAGTTGGCTATTCAAGCTAATAGGCCGGTGCCCCTGGGTAACCGGCACCAGGCCCAAGTCCACATCCCGCATCTTGGGGCGCCAAACGGGCGCGCGCGCGGTTAGCCTAGCCTTGCCGGTTTTCAAGCGCGGGGTATCGGCGCGCAGCTGCATAGCCAGCGTTTCGCCAGCCCGATGATAGAAACCGGCCTCGCCGTAAAAGGGCACCGACTGGCGCATTTCACAGGCGAACACACTGCTCGTAACCAGCCACTCACTCTGGTCCATGGGTGGAGTGTATTCGGTGGCGTGCGGCTGTCCATTCGCCAATAACACCCCACAGGCGCACAGCAAGCGCGCCAGGCAAAGTCTGGTTCGCACCGCTAAAATTGCCTGCAAGAGGGGGGACGCCATCGCCATTTACCTCGGAATAGCCAGTGGATATCGGAGTTATCGGCCCCGGCGGCCTGCACTTGAGTCGAAATTACCGTCCATTTTAGGTAGGATGCGCGCCATCTGCCGCCTCGCTCACAGGATGCCCCATGACCCAATCACTCACCATCACCCGCCCAGACGACTGGCACATTCACCTGCGCGATGGCGACCAGCTGGCCACCACCGTGCCCGATGCCGCGCGCTATTTTGGCCGCGCCATCATTATGCCCAACCTGGTGCCTCCGGTGATGAACGCAGAGCAAGCCAGCGCCTATCGGAGTCGCATTCTGGCTCAGCGCCCGGCGAACAGTGCGTTTGAGCCACTGATGGTGCTCTATCTCACCGACAACACCACCGCTGCCGATATCGCTGAAGCGCGCGCTGCGGGCGTGGTGGCCGCCAAACTCTACCCCGCCGGTGCCACCACCAATTCCGACTCGGGCGTGACCCGCATCGACAAGATTTACCCAGTGTTAGAGGCCATGGCGAAAGCCGGCATGTTGCTGCTGGTGCACGGCGAGGTGACCGATAACCATATCGATATCTTCGACCGCGAAAAGGCCTTTATCGATCGCACTCTTAGCCCCCTGCGCGCCGCCCTGCCGGGCTTGAAGATCGTGATGGAGCACATCACCACCGCCGAGGCCGCCCAGTTTGTGGCCGAAGCCTCAGAAGCGACCGCCGCCACCATTACCGCGCACCACCTACTGTACAATCGCAACCACATGCTGGCCGGCGGCATTCGCCCGCACTATTACTGCCTGCCCATTCTGAAGCGCAATGTACACCAGGAGGCACTGATCAAGGCCGCCACCAGTGGCAGCCCGCGCTTCTTCCTGGGCACCGATTCGGCGCCGCACGCGCGCGAGAAAAAAGAGGCCGCCTGCGGTTGCGCCGGGGCCTACACCGCTTACGCCGCTCTGGAAATGTACGCCGAAGCCTTTGAGGCAGCCGGCGCATTGGACCGCCTGGAAGGCTTTGCCAGTCACTTTGGTGCAGACTTTTATGGCTTGGCGCGCAATACTGATACCATCACTTTGGTCAAAGAAAGCTGGCTGGCACCCGAAAGTTTGCCCATGGCCGGCGGCCAATTGATCCCCCTGCGCGCAGGTGAAACCCTGCAGTGGCGCGTTGCACCCTCTGAATAAGGCGACTATTTGTGAATCCGGCTGAACCCCCCAGCGCCCCCAAGTCACTGCTGGCCCAACGCTTTCGCGGCTTTTTGCCCGTGGTAGTGGATGTGGAAACCGGCGGTTTTAACGCCGCCACAGACGCCTTGCTGGAAATTGCGGCAGTGACCCTGCGCATGGATGACGAGGGCATACTGCACCGCGATCAGACCTTCGACTTCCACGTGGACCCCTTTGAAGGCGCCAATGTGGAGCAGTCCGCACTGGATTTTACCGGTATCGACATCGACAACCGCGACGCCCTGCCCGAAGAAATCGCCATTCCCGACCTGTTTAAATCCATTCGCCGGGCGGTCAAGGACAACGGCTGTACCCGCGCCGTGGTGGTGGGGCACAACGCCCACTTTGACCTGGGCTTTGTCAATGCCGCCGCCAACCGCTGCGACGCCAAGCGCAACCCCTTTCACCCCTTTTCCTGTTTTGACACCGCCACCCTGTCGGGTCTGGCCTACGGCCACACGGTGCTGGCGAAAACCTGCCAGATCGCCGGCATCGAATTTTCCAATAGCGCCGCCCACTCGGCCGCCTACGACGCCGAGAAAACGGCCGATTTGTTTTGCATGATCGTCAACCGCTGGAAGGCATTGGGCGGCTGGCAGGGGCTGCCCCTCGGGCCCGAGGTCTGATAAATAGCAGCAGCCATAAAAAAAGAGCGGTTAACCGCTCTTTTTTTATGGCTGCTGGGAGGTATTCAGTGCACTTATTCGTCCGCCTCCAAACGCACACATAACCAGTAGAAGCAGCGGGTGTCGTAGGCTTTTTCGCGCGGGGTGATCTCGGCTGCGTCGAGCATACCGTCGCCGTTGGCATCGATACTGGAAAACTGCCCTAAAAAGGTACTGTACTCGGCCTCGGTCACTTCGCCATCCTTGTCCTGATCCAGCTTGTTAAAGCGGGCTTTCAGCAACATATTGCGGCGTGCGGCATCTATTTGCTCGTATTCATCAAAACTGACGCCACCGGAGACGTTTAAGTCCATCAGGCGAAAGATGTCCAGCTTTTTAGCGCTAATCTCTTCCTGAGAAATGCGCGTATCACCGTTGAGGTCGTACTTGGCCAGCAACCAGCTGTGGCTGTCGGCGTCGCTTTGGGCGTGTACCCCAGCCGCGAGGCCCAGGGCAAACAGAGTCGTAATAAGCTTTTTCATAACAACCGCCATTGTAGTGTTTATTGTCGGGCGATCCGTCGCTGTTGGCGCTGAGCCTGTCCGAAGCTCAATTAAACCAAGGAGCCCGTTACCTTAACGGATAACGGGTCACAAAACAGCTCCATCTATATAAAGATTTAGAATATGAACTAAAGTACCAATAACAAGGAGGCCCTAAAAGCCCCTTTCCGTTGCGTTTTGCTACTAACGGCTAGAATACCAGCGCACTTCCTGGGCGTGCTTATCCACCAGCTCCACCACGTCCAATACCAACGCAAACAGCGCCATGCGCACCAGAATACCGTTGTCGGTTTGGCGGAAAATGGCCAAATTGGGGTTGCTGTTGAGGTCGTTGTCCAGCTCGTTGGCCTCGGCGCGGGAGTCCCGCGGCAGCGGGTGCATGATCACGGTGTTGGGCTCGCAAAATTGAGTATAGATTTGCTGGTTCAAGCGGAAGCGGCCGCGGTACAGATCGGCCTCCTGCTTGGTGGCAAAGCGCTCCTCCTGAATCCGGGTGGAATAGGCGATGTCCACCTTGCTAATACTGGCGGTCAACTCATCGGTGATCACCACCTGGTGGCCCGCACGCCGCAACAACTCAACTAAATATTCGGGCATGGCCAGCTCCGCCGGCGACACCAGAGTAACCTGCAACTGATCGTAAAGCGCCAGCAGTCGACACAGTGAATGCACCGTGCGGCCGTGCTTCAAATCCCCGATCATAGCAATGCGCAGGCCGTTAAGGCCCTTGCCCTTGGCCGCCATTTCCTTGCGGATGGTGTAAAGGTCCAGCAGCGCCTGGCTGGGATGCTCGTTAGAGCCGTCGCCGCCGTTGATCACCGGGACCCGGCTGGCCTCGGCAAATTCGGCCACCGAGCCATTGGCCGGGTGGCGCATGCAAATGACATCACTGTAGCCCGACAGCACCCGCGCGGTATCATACAGCGACTCGCCCTTGGCGATAGCCGAGCTTTCAAAACCGGTGGTTTCGCGAACTTCCCCACCCAGCAGATTAAAGGCACAGCCAAAGCTCACCCGCGTACGGGTACTGGGTTCAAAGAACATATTGCCCAGGATGGCGCCCTCAAGAACTCGGGTCACCCGCCGACGACTGGCGTAGGGTTCCATGGCATCGGCCACGCGAAAGATGCGCTCGATGTCGGGCAGCTCAAATTGATCTATAGATAAAATATGGGAACCGGTGAAATCCACGCTAACCTCGGGGCAGGAAACAGACCACGATATTTTAGCGATCGGGTCCGCCTAGCGCTACGCTTAATAGAGTATCCGCGGCCAAGGCCTCACCAAGCCCCAGAATAAGACACAGACAAGACCCAATAGGAGCCCAAGTGGCAATACGCAACCCCGAAACCCTGGTGAAATACTGCACCGTTGAAACCGCCCTGAAAATTCTGCAGAGCCAGAGTCTTCGCTGGAGCGCGCCCAACCTATTCAACGACCCCTTCGAGCTGAATCACCTAACCAGCCTGAGTTTTGACCCCCAAGTCATACTCAACGCGGCTATTCAGGCCGCCACGGCGATGATTTTTGCCAAGGACGAGCCCCGTGGCAGCGCGCCGCTGACGGTGGTTATCCGTCGCTGGCGAGACGAAGAGCGTTTTCAGTCTCCCGACGAGGCGTTGGACGTCTTGCGCGAGCTATTGTCGCAGATGGTGGACAATCGCCTGCAGGCGCTTGATGAGTTAATGGCCGACTGGCGTAAATTTTGCCGGACCCTGCGCATCTGCTGCTTCGCCGATAAACCCGACAATCTCGCCGCCTGGACCCACTTTGCCGATCACCACCGAGGCGTGGCCATTCGCGTGCAATGCGGCGAATTCACCTCGTTGCCTAAACCGCAGCAAGTAGCTTACCGACCCAGCCGCCCCGAAATAACCACCATGAAAGAACAGCTAGACGTAGTGCTGACTAACCAAGAATTCCGCGCGCAGGAGCATTTTTTCGACAAATTTACCAACAAGGCCCTGCATTTTTCCCACGAGGCCGAGTGGCGCTGTTTTCGGCAAAGCAAAGATGAACTGGGCCCTGAGGCCAAGCCGGAAAGTACCTGGTACGACGACATCAAGTTTGAACGCAGCGACATTACTGCCGTCTATTTCGGCGCCCTCACCGACCCAAAGGTCATGCGCGAAATTTATGGGCTAGTGCGGGAAAAATACAGCCAGGCGAAAATCTTCCAGGCCAAAACCAGCCACGGTAAATACGATATCGAATTTAACCGCATTACCAGCTAGCGCTGGCGGCGCCGGCTACTACATCAGCTCGGCGCCGTAGCTTTCCAAGGCATCCAGAATGGCGTGCTCGCGCTCACCGAGCGCGGGGTCGGCGCGCAGCGCTTCCAATTGCTCGATGAAATCATCCAGTACCAGCGAGGCGCCGGCGGCGGGGTCTGTCAATCGCCGATAACTAAACGACTGCCACCAGGCCGCTTCTTCTGGCGTTAAGGTGTTAGGAAAATGGCGCGCTCGATAGCGCTTGAGCAAATGATTAAGGCGGGGATCTTTAAAGGCAATCGACGCCAATTGCTCAGGGGCCGACTCGCGCACACGCGTCATTAGCGGGCGATCTTCGTTGGGGATAAATCCCTCGTAGAGTTGCTGTTCAGGATCAGCGCTGGGCTCAAACGCCCGCTGACTAAAGACCTCGCGCAATTTTTCGCCAATATCCGCCCGCGTTAACTGCCGCCAGTGTTGCTCGCACAGATCTCTGTCGATGCCTAAACGCGCCGCCACCGGCGGCGTCAACATACTGAGGGGCGCCAGCATTGGACTTTTGTTGGCATGCACCAATTTCAGCGGAATGCGCACCTCGCCGGCGGGCAAATCCGCCTCGCTGACAAACACTCGAGCGGCAATTTCCTCAGCCGACAGGTGCAATAACGGTTCCGGGTCGACGGCCAAATTGTAGACAATCACCGCATTTTTATTGACCGGGTGCGCCGCCAGCGGCATTACCAAGGCCGAACAACCCTGCGCGGCGGGAAAACGCGAAGAAATATGCAACAGCGGTTTTTTGTTAATCCAGTCAAATTGTGCCTGCACGGTAGCTTTTAGCCGCAGGCTATAGGCGTAGTCGTACAATTTTGGCTGTGCTTCGCGAATTAATTTCGCCAGTGCAATGGTGGCGTAGACATCGGATAACGCATCGTGCGCACTGTCGTGCACCAGATTGTTGGCGCGCGCCAGGTCTTCCAATTTAAAACTGGGCGAGCCATCGGCGTGCTGCGGCCACGCCAGACCCTCGGGCCGCAGTGCGTAGGTCATGCGTACAACATCGATTAAATCCCAGCGCGAGTTGCCGTTTTTCCACTCGCGCTCATAGGGGTCAAAAAAATTGCGAAACAACGTATAGCGGGTTACCTCGTCGTCAAATCGCAAGCTGTTGTAACCCACACCGCAGGTACCGGGCTGCGCAAATTCCCGATGCACACGCGCAATGAATTCCGGTTCACTCAGCCCCTCGGCCATGGCCCGCTGCGGTGTAATGCCGGTGATCAAACAAGCCTGTGGCTGCGGCAACAAATCGTCGGTGGGCCTGGCATAAATCATGAGCGGCTCGCCAATGATATTGAGCGCCTCATCTGTGCGGACGCCGGCAAATTGCGCGGGCCTGTCTGCAGCGGGATTGGCGCCCCACGTTTCGTAGTCGTGCCAATACAGAGTGTTCATGCATCGTTCCTTGTTGTGCGAAAAGCTATGATAGCGCAATTAGGTTGATATATACTTCGCGAAATTTAGCCTAACCGAATGAAAAATGACCAAATTAAATAATCTGTTCGAAAAAAATCTTAGCTGGGCCGAATCTATTAAAGCGGAAGACCCAGACTTCTTTACCAAGCTCTCGCAACAGCAAGACCCAGACTACCTGTGGATTGGCTGTTCAGACAGCCGCGTGCCGGCCAATGAAATCGTGGGCTTGATGCCGGGCGAACTTTTCGTACACCGCAACGTGGCTAACGTAGTACTGCACACCGATCTCAATTGCCTGAGTGTGATTCAGTACGCCGTGGATGTGTTGAAAGTGGACCACATTATGGTGGTGGGCCACTACGGCTGTGGCGGCGTCGCCGCCGCGCTGCAAAACCAGCAGCTGGGTGTCATTGACCTCTGGATTCGCAACATTCGCGACATCTACTACGCCAATCGCGATCACATCGATTCCCTGGCCACCGACAAGGCCCGCATCGATCGCCTGTGCGAATTAAATGTGATGCAGCAGGTGCAACAAGTTAGCCGCACCAATGTGGTCCAGAATGCCTGGGCGCGCGGCCAGAAGCTGTCGGTACACGGATGGATTTACGGCGTCTCCGACGGGCTGTTAAAAGATCTGATCGAACCCATTACCTGCGTCGAACAGATTCCGGAACAATACCGCGTGCTGAAAATCACCCAGCCTGTTACCTCCAGCTAGCGTTCGCTGGCTAAAGGCTCCCGCAAAGCGCCTGGGTTGCCGGCGTCATCGTCGGTAATCCAGACGCGATCGGTGCCGTCAAATTCCGGCGCCTGTATCGACAACACCTTGAGCGGCTCCGCCGAAGTGACGGTGACGCCGTGCACCGCGCCCATTGGAATTTGTACAAAATCACCGGCGCCGATGGCAAACCGGCGCTCGCCCAATTGCATTTCGCCCGCGCCAGCAAGCACGTAGAGACTCTCGCTGTGGGTTAGATGTTTGTGTGGGGCTACCTTCGTGCGAATAAAAATTAAAAACTGACTGGCATTGATATCGGAGGCCAACTTAATCACTTCAACAGGCTTGTCTGAGGCCGGCTGGCGCGCCAACAGATTGTCGGTGGCCGCCGTCGCACTAACGGTCGCCACCAATAGCCCCGCGCCCCACAAATACCGCCATAGCCAGGCACAGGCAGGCACTTGGATTGCACTGTATTTTTTCATCGTCACCTCGCGTTATTTTCTTGTGGCAGCAAACACCGCCCGCCAATGGTTGCGCACTCTGTCACACATTCGCGCGCGACATAATTCTGGCATAAAACGGCAATACAGGCTCGCTAGGGTAAGCGTTATTCACCCACTCCAAGGAAGCGGCTATGAAATTGACTTTATCCACCCTGCTGGCCTGCACTGCCTTCATCAGCGCGGCAGTTTGCGCGGGCAATAGCACAAAACCCAATCACCTGCAGGCCGACACAGCCAAACTAAAGGCATCTGCACACCAGAAACAGCCCCGCCAGTGGCCATTGAGTGTCAGCCTTGGTCCCCGGCCCTATTACCTGCTAGAGGATATGGACGCCGGGCCACTAAAAGACACCTTGCAACACTGCGCCCAACGCAAGCGCCAGTTTCGCACCAGTGATTTTTCCATTGGCCACCGCGGCGCTCCCCTGCAGTTTCCCGAGCACACGCGCGAATCGTACATTGCCGCCGCCCGCATGGGTGCGGGCGTCATTGAATGCGATGTCACCTTCACCGCCGACCGCGAGCTGGTGTGTCGCCACTCCCAGTGCGACCTGCACACCACCACCAACATTTTGGAAACACCTTTAGCGCAAAAATGCAGCCAGAATTTCCAACCCGCGGTGTTCGACCCAGATACGGGCGCACTGCTGCAGGCTGCCAGTGCCCGCTGCTGCACTTCCGACATTACCCTGGCCGAATTTAAAACCCTGCAGGGCAAAATGGACGGCGCCAACCCCGCCGCCACGCGGGTATCCGATTACCTCCAAGGCACCGCCAGCTGGCGCACCGACGGCTATGCCGCGCGCGGCACCTTGCTGACGCACCGCGAAAGCATCGACCTGATTCAACAGCTGGGTGCTAAATTTACACCCGAGCTCAAAGCACCCCAGGTGCCCATGCCCTACCAGGGCGAATACACGCAAGCGGACTATGCCCAGCAGATGATTGACGAGTATCGCGCGGCCGGCATTCCCGCCCACCGGGTGTTTGCCCAGTCGTTCAACCTACAGGATGTTTTGTATTGGATCAGCCATGCGCCAGACTTTGGCCGGCACGCGGTTTACCTGGACGGGCGCTATGATGATCCCAGCTTTGATCACAATGACGCCACCACCCATGTGCCCAGCATGGCGGCGTTGGCTGCACAGGGTGTGCGAACGATCGCACCGCCTATGTGGATGCTGCTGGATGTCAACGATCAGGAGGACATTGTTGCCAGCCGCTACGCACAGATGGCGCGCGCGGCCGGACTGGATATTATTGCCTGGACCTTTGAACGCTCGGCGCCATTAACCCAGGACGGCGCCTGGTATCACCAAACCACCGACCGAGTGATCAATAACGACGGCGATAAATACCAAAGCCTGGACGTGCTGGCGCGCCAGGTGGGCGTTAAGGGTGTGTTTTCCGACTGGCCTGCCAGTGTGACCTTTTACGCCAACTGCATGAACTTGCATTGAGCCGCTCGGCCCGCTGCGTTTGGCCGCTAGCGGGCCAAACGCACGGCGGTAATTTCCGCCAGCCCGTGCAGGTCGCAACGACCACTGGTGTGAATCTGAACGGGCAGATTGTGCGCCATAGCGGTTAGCAGCGTCTCGTAGATAAAACGCGCACCGCTGGCGCTGTAGTCCTGGAAGTAGCCGTGTTTACTTTTGCAGCTGTGCGCTTCCGTCTGCGCCACGGTCATTTGATAGCGCGCCTGTGACGTGGGCTCGAGAGCCACAACCGACGTCTTTGCCGACCAGCCCGCTTCGCCCGCCTGCACCCCTACGGCACTCAGCATGAGTCCAAGCAAACACCAGCAGCGATAATTATTTGACATCTGTGCCCCCTTGATTAGTTAGCGCTTCGTCTGCGCGCACTGTGTTAGCACTAGTACCCGCCTGCTTTTGCCGACGCCACAGGGCGCGCGCCGCCAAAAAACTGCCAAACACCAGCGCCAAGGGCAGCCATACAGTCTGCGCTTCCGAGGCCAAAACCTGCAGGCCGCGCTGGCTAATAAACCCGCTGATCCCAATGGGCGACACCGCAATGGGTTGCCAGGGTAAAAAGTAGCGAGCACTGTCAAAAGGCCACCAAAAGGCGACACCCAAGCCCCCGTTGGTGAGCGCATCGAGCAGGGCGTGGGAGGCGCAGCTCAATGTCACTAATGTAAACACTGCCATGCGACTCGCGCGCAGATAGCGGTGAAACACACTACCCAACACACCCAACGCCAAGGCAAACACCAGGGAGTGGGTAAACCCACGGTGTCCCAGAGGGTCGCTGTAGGCAATGCCCAACTTAAACGCCACCACATCCAAATCCGGCAGGATAGAGGCCGCGCAACACCAAAACATCAGCCGACCGGACACACGGCCGCCACTGGCACAGACCACCAGTGCACAGGGAATCAGTGCGTGGGTCATTATCGTTGCCATCTTTTGGCCTCCTCACATCCAGAAACGTTCGCGCGACACCCTCGCCTGCTGCAGTTGATAGGCCAGGCTGGCTACCCGCGCCTTGTGCAACCGCTGACGCCCCTCGAGAGTGCGCGTGTACACCAACTCGCAACGCCCCACGCGATCGCGCCAGGCATCCGCAAACTGTTGCGCCAACGCTTTGCGCACGCCCAGTTGTTCTGGTACAGCGTGGTAGTCGTATTGATTGATTCGATCAAATAATCGCGATTGCCTGATCAGCATATAGCGCGGGTTATCCACCACATCGACAATCTCCAACATCATCTGCACAAACAGCGATTGCTCAAACCGGTTGGCGCCGCGCAGGGTCAGGCAAGTTTGCCCAAATTCATTGACCGCGCAATCGAGAGCAATACCGCCCGGGTTATTGTTTATCCTGCCCGTGTCGCAGAGCGTGGCCAGCAGCGCTTTGCCTATGTTGTGCAAATCGTCGCCTATGTCTCGGTAGGCCAACCACAGCCGCACGTAATAAATGGCTTGCCAGCCAAAGTAGCACACACCGATCAGTAACAGCACACCGCCAAAGGTTAACAACTGCTCAAGGGTTTTTGCGTGCGGCATTGCCCGCGCTAGTAAATAGGGCAAGATATCTAGCCAGATAACCAGTAATGTCAGCATGCTGACCAAAAACGTACGCAGCGACTGAGTCAGGGCAAAGCGTTTGTCGGCGGCGTAGGATCTATCGCTGGCGTAAGGCACTTTTATGCCTTGCACCAATTCGGAGCCACTGGCCAGCGCCTGGCGCCAGCGTTCGCGCATGCGCGGGCGATCAGTAGCCACCGCCAACATCGCTTGGTTCATGGCCTGAATATTTTTTCGGTCGGCAATCAACTCGGCCAACTGCACGCGGCTAAAGCCACTTTCGATGCGCGCATCGCCGGCAAGCGTCAGCCCCACAAAAGCGTCAAACCGACGCGCCAACAGTGCCACATCGGGGCCAAAAGCCGCACTGTCTGCCGGCTCCAATAACGCCTGCGGATCGACACAGGCCAGGTGCCAAATGTTGGCGGTTTTCTGCGCGTCAGCCGGCTTAGCGCGAATGGCGCGCCCGCGCATTTGATTGGACTGCACAAAGGAGCCCACGCCCGAGGCAATAATCAGCGAGCTAATCGACGGGGCATCCCAGCCCTCGCCCAGCAGCGCCGCCGTGCCAATCATCACTCGCAAATCGCCCGACTCAAACAATGCCGTCAGCCATTGCACAGTGTATTTCGCCTGACCACCAGTAACTGCCAGCTGCACAAAGCGCGCATCAAAAGGCAGTGGCGATACATTCGGTGGAGACACGCCGGCGGCGAGGGCAAGTTGGTCCAGGCGGGGCGCCAAACGCGCGGGCAAAATGACCAGCTGCCCGGTTAACACCGCCAAGGGTGGCTCGGCAAATTCGGGCGTAAACACCTGGGTGCGCAGCACTTCAAACAACGGCACCACACCCAGCTTAAAGGCGTGCTGTGCTTCTTCGTCAGCGGCCGCGCCTAGGTACTCCGCGCGAATGAAATCGGCCAATATCACCTGCCGCAATGCGCGCCCCTGGCTTTTCCACTCGGCCGCTACCAAAGCGGCCACACTGGCCATTTTTCCGGCGCTGCTACCCAACAGTTTTTGTCGACGCGCCAAATCTGCAAGATCGACGCGACCTCGGTGAAACAAACCCGCGCGTTTGAGCTGGCCCTCTAGCTCCGTTTGTGCCGCCTTCAGGTCTGACCTTGAATCTGACAAAAAAGTTTGTAGCAGACAGGTGAGATGCACTGGTGCAAAGGTTGGCAACCCAATATTTTCGTTATCTAATAGTGTGCGGTGTGCCTCGTCGAGCGTTTGACCGGCCGCCTCACTGAAACACAGCGCCGCCAAATACAAGGGGAAATGTTCGTAAATCCAATCCAGTTGTTGTAGCGGTTGCGCCATCCACGGTTGCGACGCCAGCCAGGGCAAAAGCGGGCCGCCGGCGAGCATGCGCTCGGCCAGTGCGCGCCGCTGGGTCACCGAGCGCTGCAAAAGCGCTGCCTCTTTTTCCGTGGGATTGGAAAAGTACACGTAATCCTGATGCGCGCACAGATCGCCGCGGGCCACCAGGTCTGGCACGGCAATTTCTGCGTCCACTTCGCCGTTTAAACTTAGATAGCGCTCCCATTCGGCGCCGGTCACATCGTAGGGTGGCGTAGCAGTCAGGGCGACCACCTTGGGTGAGAGTGCCGTTTTAATCAGCGTCAGCGCGCGCCACCAGGCATTTTTTAAATGATGGGCCTCATCCAAAACCAAGGTGGCCACGCCCCGCTCGCACAGCGCGGACAAGACGGGTGCCTCGACAGCACTCTGCTCGTCATCACCGAGCGCCGCGTGCACCGCCTGATAGGTTGTCACCGTTAAAAAGCCCGGCGCTTTAATATCCACAGACAGCCAAGAAGGTCTATGCGGCGTGTCTAAAAATAACTCGCAAAACCGCAGCACCCATTGATCACGCAAAGCTAACGACGGCGCACAGATGAGCGTGGGCGCGTTCAGCTGCCGCATCACCTCTAGACCTAGGACAGTTTTACCCGACCCAGGCGGCGCCACCACATGCAAGTGATCGTCCTGCAGATGGTTAGCCAGCGACGAAAGTACTTTTTGCTGGTAGTCCCGCCAGGGAAACTTAAAGGCTGCATCGTCGGGAAAACGTTCCATGTCGTTTGTGATCCTTTAGTGCACTAGGCCAAACCTGCGTAGACTTCGTGCACATCATCGTCGTCATCTATCGCTGCCAAAAATGCTTCCACTTCTGCCAGTGCGTCTCCGGTAACGGCAACCGGGTTTTTGGGGCGATAGCCAATTTTTGCGGTTTCCACCTGGAAGCCAAACTCGGGCAGCGCCTTTGACACGGCGTCGAGGTCTGTCATGTCGGTGATAAACAGTGCCTCGCCTTCGTCTCCGGTTTCGAAATCCTGGGCGCCGGCTTCAATGGCGGCCAGTTCGATATCGCTATCGCCACCGGTGGCCACAGCTTCGATTAATCCCACATGATCAAAATCCCAACTGACCGAGCCAGATGCGCCCAGTTGACCCTTGCGAAATAGCACGCGAATATTGGAAATGGTGCGATTGACGTTGTCGGTCATACACTCGACGATCACCGGTACCTGGTGCGGTGCAAAACCTTCGTACACTACCTTTTCGTAGCTGACCCCGCCATCCAATTGGCCCGAGCCCTTTTTCACTGCTCGCTCTAAGGTTTCCCGCGGCATGGATTGCTTTTTAGCGGCTTCGATGGCCAGCCGCAGCCGGGGGTTCATATCGGGATCGGCGCCGTTGCGCGCTGCGATCATGATTTCTTTGGTGAGTCGGGTAAATAATTTACCCTTGGCATCCGCCGCAGCCGCGCGGTGCTTGGCTTTCCACTGGGCGCCCATAGCAAGTCTCGTGTTGGTTAATTAGTGCGCCACTGCCGGTGTGCCATGGCTTCAAGCTTGGGATTCTTCAGCAATCTGCAGGGCGATGCAAGTCCGTGGCGCGTTAGCGCTCTCCCAGCGATATTGCTAGACTCCAGCGCAATGGAAGTCCGCCTTCTGCCTTAATCACACGCCCAAGGATCTGCCCGATATGCCAAATGTCTCACTCGCCAAGCGGGCAACCTGCCTGGCCCTGACACTGTTGGTGGCCGCCTGCTCCAGCGACACACACGAAGCCCAAGCCCTTAATACCAACCATAAGAACTCGACGACCATGCCCGCAATCCAATACCCCCACACAGCCAAAAGTGATGTTATCGATAGCTATTTTGATCAGCAGGTTGCCGACCCATACCGCTGGCTGGAGGACGATCGCAGCCCGGAAACCGAAGCCTGGGTTAGACAACAAAATCAGGTCACTTTCGACTACTTGAGTGCCATCCCCTACCGGGAACAATTAAAACAGCGGCTGACCGAACTATGGAATTACGAGAAAGTGGGTGCCCCCTTTACAGAGGGCCAGTACACCTATTTTTATAAAAACGATGGCCTGCAAAATCAGTACGTGGTGTACCGGCAGCGCAGTGCGGACGAAGCCGAAGTCTTTCTCGACCCCAATACCTTTAGCCCAGACGGCACCACCTCCCTGGCAGATCTCAGCTTTTCCAAAGACGGCAGTCTCGCCGCCTACGCCATTTCCGAGGGCGGCAGCGATTGGCGAAAAATTATTGTCATCGATGTAGAAACACGCGAGCCCTTGGAACCCGCGTTGGTGGACGTGAAATTTTCCGGCATTTCCTGGTTTGGCAACGAGGGATTTTATTACTCGAGCTACGATAAACCCGAGGGCAGCGAACTTTCAGCCAAAACTGACCAGCACAAACTCTACTACCACAAACTGGGGCAAGCTCAATCGCAAGATACGCTGATTTTTGGCGGCACGGAGCAAGAAAAACACCGTTATGTGGGCGGTCATGTCACAGAGGACGACCGCTACTTGGTGATATCTGCCGCCGAATCTACCTCTGGCAACGACCTGTACGTGAAAGATTTGCGCCAAGCAGACGGGCCGTTGATCACGCTTATTGAGAGCACCACCGTCGATACCCATGTATTGGACAATGTGGGCAGTCAGTTGCTATTGGTCACCAACCTGGATGCGCCCAATAAAAGGATTGTTGCAACCGACGCAGCCAAACCCGGCGTCGAATACTGGCAGACAATCATTGCCGAAACCGACCAAGTGCTCACCGCCGCCACCGCGGGTGGCACGCTATTTACCGAGTATATGGCCGATGCTGTTTCAAAGGTGTATCAGTACACCTATAGCGGGGAGCGGATGCGAGAAATCACACTGCCGGGACTCGGCAGTGTAAGCGGCCTCAGTGCTAAAAAGCACGAGCAGGTGGTTTACTACAGCTTTACCAATTACACCACGCCGGCCACCATCTTCCAGCTAAACATTCAAGACGGCGCATCGACGGTTTATCGCGCGTCGGGCGCCAAGGTCGACAGCGAACAGTTTGTATCCAAGCAAGTGTTTTACACTTCCAAGGACGGCACGCGGGTGCCCATGATTATCACCCACAAAAAAGGCCTCGCACTAGACGGAAAAAATCCCACCATTCTCTACGGCTACGGGGGCTTTAACATCAGCCTCACCCCCAGTTTCAGCATTACCAATACCGTCTGGATGGAGCAAGGTGGCATTCTTGCGGTGCCTAATTTGCGCGGTGGCGGCGAATACGGCAAAGCCTGGCATCAAGCGGGCACCCAACTGCAAAAACAAAACGTGTTTGACGATTTTATTGCCGCAGCGGAATTTTTAATCGACAAGCGCTACACCCGCAAAGAGTTTCTGGCGCTGCGGGGCGGTTCAAACGGGGGCTTGCTAGTTGGAGCGGTGATGACACAAAGACCGGACTTGGCGCAGGTTGCGCTACCTGCGGTGGGCGTCTTGGATATGCTGCGCTATCACACCTTTACCTCGGGCGCTGGCTGGGCCTACGACTATGGTACTGCCGAGCAAAGCCCAGAAATGTTTCAGTACCTGAAGGGCTATTCACCACTGCACAATGTGCACACTGGCGTCAGCTACCCCGCCACGCTCATCACCACCGGCGATCACGACGACCGCGTAGTGCCCGCGCACTCCTTTAAGTTTGCCGCCGAATTGCAAGCGAAACACAGCGGTCCGGCCCCCACGCTCATCCGGATAGAAACTAATGCCGGCCACGGCGCCGGCACGCCCGTGTCGAAAACCATTGAGCTGTACGCAGATATTTTTGGTTTTGCGCTCTACAATATGGGCATTCAGTCACTGTAGCCAAAAAAATGGCAGCGTTAACACGCTGCCGTTTTACACTACATTGGACTAGTTAAAGTCGTGATTGTGGTAGGCCTTGTCACCCCAGCCAACCAATTTACCGTTCTGAAATACCAGAGCCGTACACTCGTCTTTAGTGGTAATGCCATCTTCCTTTTGTCGTTGCGTGCGATAGAAGAGCACGCGGTATTGCTCACCCGCCTGCTGATAGCCCTCGCTAAAATCCGGCTTACCCAGTTGATCGCGCACCAATTGCTCCTGTGTGTCAATTGCTAAGCTAGAAATGTAGGCGCGGTTTTTACTTTCGCGCTTATCCCAATCGCCGTAGCTATCGCCGTCTTTTCCCACATTGATCACACAGGCACTCAATAAGCTTACCAATACGCCCAATGAAATGAGTCGTGTCATGCTTCCCATAATATTTTCCTTTTACTGTTATTGCGGCGTAGGTTTACGCTAAGCACTATAGTAGCGCGCAGCCGCAGGTCGGCCTATTGCCTCTACCGCAAGCAGGCGTCAGCCCGTCGCGCAGGCTGAAGCGCTACAGAAGTCGATAAATTCAAAATGGCGATGTCTGGACCGAGGGGCGGGAGAAGAGACCGAGTTCAACACAAAGGCCGGCAGTGCCGGCCTTTGTCGCTCACAATTTAAGGCACCGTGTTTAGGGGTGCGAGTATGCCTGCTGCAGAATATCGTTCAAAAACACAGGAGGCGTTTCGTGCATCATACCCATGCGATCTTGGTAGCGAATGCGCGCAAAGTAATCGGTGCCGTGTGGTGCTTCAAAGGTTTCCAGCAGCAACCCCACCGCGCGGTATTCGCGAAATTGATCAGCGGGAAATGGCGCAGGCAAGTAAAAGGTTTTGGTGCCCTTACCCTGCCAGATTGATACCACATGAAAGCCCTTCTCATAGCCTGGTGTCGGCGGCGTCATGCTGGTGTGGTCGTGGCTACCCAGGCGATCCATTAATTGCAGGGTGAGCGGCTTTTTTTCTAACTCTAGCGATTGACTGTCGGCCAATGTCCTCGGCGACACATCGCGCAGGGTGGCGTCCACCCGCACCAAGTCAGGACCAAAGGTATCTTCCAAATCGTTTAGCTGGCTGCTGATATCCACCACCATCACGCGCACGTGCAGTGGATCCTCATCGTTTAACATCCCACCGCTCACTTCCACCAACAGGCGATTAAACACCCACACATCTTCCACCAGAGCCAAATAGCGCTGATCATCTGTGCGCTTAAAATCGCGCGCCACCAAGGGGGCTGCGTGCTTGAATTGAATGGTCAGCGAATCAATTTGAAGATAGGGCGAGTGCAGTCCATCGGAGGCTTCTAGAGTGACTTTGTCAACGCTCTCTAGATTCAAGCCCGGGAATAGACGGTTATCCATGCTCGAGGGAAAAAAGCCATCGAGTGTATATTGCGCTGCATTCGCGGTTAGGGCGGCTAACGACAGCCCCACGGCAGCAATCCATTGTGTCAGTTTCATTGCGAAAACTCCTGTTCACACATTTATTGAGCGGCGCAGTGTACCAGCTTCTCCTGACAGGCCCGTGACGACACGCCAAAATCCGGCAAATAGTCACAACTACATCAAGAAGTTTTCGCGAATACAAAACGCACGTACCAAAAAGGCCGCAATGCGGCCTTTTTGGGGACTCGGTTGCAGCGCCAGACTATTGAATGTCCAGCACGCCCTCTTCAATTTTCGCCTGCCAGATTTTGGGGCCAGTTTGATGCACAGACTCGCCTTTGCTGTCTACGGCAACGGTCACTGGCATATCTTTCACATCGAATTCGTAGATGGCCTCCATACCCAATTCGGGAAAGCCCAGCACTTTCGAGGATTTAATGGCCTTAGACACCAAGTAAGCAGAGCCGCCCACCGCCATCAGGTACACCGCTTTATTATCGCGAATGGCCTCGATAGCCGTCGGCCCGCGCTCCGCTTTGCCGATCATTCCCAGCAGGCCCGTTTGCTCCAGCATGGTGCGGGTAAATTTATCCATGCGCGTGGCCGTGGTTGGCCCGGCGGGCCCCACCACTTCGTCGCCCACTGGGTCCACCGGCCCCACGTAGTAGATAAAGCGACCCTGCATATCCACAGGCAGCGGTTCGCCCTTGGCGATCAGATCCACCATCTTTTTATGGGCCGCATCGCGACCGGTTAGCATCTTGCCAGATAACAAAATTGTTTCGCCCGGCTGCCAGTCTTGCACCTCGTCTTTGGTGACCGTGTCCAAATTCACGCGCCTTACGCTATCGCCTACTTCCCAGGAAATCTCGGGGTAATCGTCCAGCGAGGGCGGTGTTTGATGTACCGGACCGGAACCGTCCAGTACAAATTTCGTCAGGCGTGTCGCCGCGCAATTGGGAATAATCGCAACGGGCTTGTTGGCTGCGTGCGTGGGCATGTCTTTCACTTTGATATCCAGCACCGTGGTCAAGCCACCCAGCCCCTGGGCGCCAATGCCGAGCTTGTTAACTTTTTCAAACAGCTCAAGACGCAGCTCTTCAGAGCGATTGCTAGCGCCGCGGGCCTGCAGATCGTGAATATCGATGGGGTCTAACAGCGACTCTTTGGCCAGCGCCATGGCCTTGTCTGCCGTGCCGCCAATACCAATACCGAGAATGCCTGGCGGGCACCAGCCTGCGCCCATTTGCGGTACCACAGACAACACCCAGTCGACGATGGAATCGGAGGGGTTGAGCATGGCGAACTTGGTTTTCGCCTCGCTGCCACCACCCTTGGCCACCACGTGCACTTCGACCTTGTCGCCGGGCACCACCTTGTAGGTGATCATGGCGGGCGTGTTATCGCCGGTATTTTTGCGGGCGCCGTCCGGGTCTGCCAACACGGAGGCCCGCAGCACATTATCGGGGTGTTTGTAGGCGCGTCGTACGCCTTCGTTCACCATCTCCTCCAGCGACAGATCGCCCTCCCACTGCACATTCATGCCGATCTTCAAAAATACCGACACGATGCCGGTATCCTGGCATATGGGCCTGTGCCCCATGGCGCACATGCGCGAGTTGATCAGGATCTGGGCCATGGCGTCTTTGGCCGCCTTGCTTTGCTCGCGCTCATAGGCCTGGTGTACGGCCTGGATGAAATCCTTGGGGTGGTAATAAGAAATGAATTGCAATGCGTCGGCAACGCTTTCGATCAGGTCATCCTGGCGAATCACGGTCATGAGTCTGCTCTCGTCGTGGGCTGGGGTAAGGGGCCGAATTCTACACCAAGCGGCAGTCCCGAAAAAACGCCGCCGCACAAAGAACCACCCCCATATAGGCGACTCCCACCAGCTTCAAGCCCTAGAATTGGCACATTTTGGGTTGGCAAGCCATTGCAATCACAAAATATAGCGCTAGACTGCTAAAAGCGATCTATGAGATGGAGCCCCCATGGCAAGCTCAGTGGTCAAACGCGGCAATCCGCCGCCCAGACCCTCGATCCACCTTGATGGCACAGCCCCTCACCAGGCCAGCACAGACCGGCCAAGCATCGCTCCCCCCGCAAGAAACCACTGTCCAAAATACCCAGACCAGGGAGTGCACCATGGCAATGTCTTTGTCACCTTGCCCCTATTGCCAAAGCCAACAGTTACACTTTGTTCATCACCTGCTCACTCACGCCGTGTGTTGCGAACACTGCGGCGCCTGCGGGCCCAGCCAGCGGGAAATGGATGAAGCGATACATTTGTGGAACCTGGTGGCGCAATGTCAGATGCAGACAGCTAGTCGCCCGCTTGAGCACACAAGCTAAACGCGGTTCACTGCCGAAGGGCCAGGAGCCGCCTGCGCGACCCCTGAAGAGACAGGTTATTTTGGCTGTAGGGTGTTGAGCTGCTCTTTCAGCGTGAGCAGATCGCGGTTAACGGTTAACCGGTACATATCGATCGCCTTAATGGCCTCTTCATTGGACTTCAGACGGCTGGTCATGTCCGAACGCAATTGCGTTAGCTGCTTTTCCAGGCCCGCCAGCTTATCCACCTGACGGTGCACTCGGTCTAGCTGTTCGTCCACAGTGGCCTGGGCGGCCAGTAGCTTGCTATCGACGCTGCCCAACTGCTTCTTCACATCTGCCAGCAACTTGCTATTACTGCTGTCGAGCTTTTTGGAGAGCGCTTCTATGGCCTCGGTATTGGCGGCAATGGCTTTGCGATTGGTGTCGTAAGACACACCCCACAACTTGCGAATTTCCGAGTCCGCCCAAACCAATTTTGCTTTAAAGGCCTCTGCCGACTCCATCACTTCGCCTTCGGTCATGCTGAGCTTGCCCTCCAACTCGGCGATACGGCCCTCCAACTGACCGCGCAGGGCGGCACTCTGGGCCTGCGTTTGCTGCAGCTGCCAGGCCAGATAGCCGCTGCCCGCCACCGCAGCCAGCGCAATCAGCATCGCCAGCGTGGCCAGTGTTTGACTGGGCTTTGCCGCAGGCCGGGGCGTCGGCGCCGGCTGCTGAGGGCGGCTCGGCCGCGGGCTGCTGGCAGTGGGCGATGCACCAGCCGTCGCAGGGCGCTGGGCCGGGCGGCGCGCCGGTTCATCGGATTGGGTCGCACCCAAGGTGGGCTCTTTGCGTTCGTTCATGCGTGGGTTCTCACCCTAAGGTTTTCAGTATTGGCGGTCGTTTATAACAGGAATAGCGGCCAGACAAAAGAATGCCGGGCTATACCCGGCATCTGTGCGTCAAAATCCGGCCTAAATTCAGGCGAAATTTTTGTTCACAAAGTCCCAGTTCACGAGCGACCAGAAGGCGTTCATGTAGTTGGGACGCGCATTGCGATAGTCGATGTAGTAGGCGTGCTCCCACAGATCCACAGTCAGGATTGGAGTTACGCCGGCATCGGTCAATGGTGTGGCGGCGTTGCTGGTGTTGACGATGGCCACAGAGCCGTCGGCTTTCTTCACCAGCCAGGTCCAGGAGGAGCCGAAGTTAGCCACGGCTGAGGCGGTGAACTCTTCTTTGAACTTGTCGAAGGAGCCAAAGGCCTTGTTGATGGCCTCGGCAACAGCACCGGTCGCCGCGCCGCCACCGTTGGGGCTCAGGCAATTCCAGTAGAAGGTGTGGTTCCAGATCTGGGCTGCATTGTTGAATACGCCGCCGCTGCTGGTTTTAACGATGTCTTCCAGGCTCTTGCCTTCAAACTCGGTGCCGGGAATCATGCCGTTAAGCTTGTCCACGTAGGTTTTGTGGTGCTTACCGTAGTGGTATTCCAGAGTTTCCTGAGAGATGTGCGGCGCAAGCGCATCCATTGCATAGGGAAGCGCGGGCAGTTCAATAGCCATGTTTATCCACCTTAATATCTTGCTTAGCTTGCGGGTTTACAACACCAGGGCCTAGGGCAGGTGTTGCACGTGAGCTTGCTGAGCTGCATGACCCTGTTGGCCCTGCAGCCTCCGGCCAGTATAGCGCCAGAATCGGTCGCTATTTTACGGATTGTGGTGGCAAATAAGAAGGGCATTCGCACTATCAATCCCATAGTTCGCATTAAATTTCTGCAACGGGCGTTCGTCCCGCACACGCCTCGGTTTGACCGGTTTCTTGGGCTAGCCAACGCACTGACCTTATACTCAGGCGGTTTGGCGAACGCCAATGCCCATTTACCGATGAACAAGAGGATGCGATGAATCCCATCATAAAATTTGTAGCCGGCGCCACCGGCGCCCTACTCCTGAGCCTTTCCGCTCAGGCAGCTCCCGCCACCGACACAGAAGACGCCAAGGCCGAGGCCCTGTTTGAGGCGATTTTCGACGAAAGTGTCGCGCGCAGCCCGGTGTACCAAACCTACCTTGGCATGAAAACCAACTACGACAAGTGGGACGACCTGTCGCCGGCCTTCGAAAAAGAAGGTATTGCCCTGACCCGCGAGCAGCTCGAACGCCTGCGCGCACTGGATAAAAACAAACTCAGCCCCAATACCGCGCTCAGTTACCGACTGATGGAAGAACAGCTTGAACAAGAGTTGGCCTTCGAGCGCTGGCGCTTGCACAACTACCCGGTGAACCAAATGTACGGCACCCACTCAATGGTGCCCTCGTTTTTAATCAACCAGCACCGCATCGACAGTGTGAGCGATGCCGAGGCCTATATTGGTCGTATTAACGGCCTGCCAAAACTGCTGAAACAAGTGGTAGACAATCTCGCGGAACGCGCTAAAGCCGGCATTATCGCGCCCAAATTTGTGTTCCCCTACGTCATTAGCGACAGCCAAAACATTCTCAAGGGTGCCCCCTTTAGCAAGGGCGAAGACAGTCCCATCATGGCCGACTTCCGCGCCAAGGTAACGGCGCTAGAGGTAGACGAAGCCACCAAAACCAAGCTGATCAAACAGGGCGAACGAGCGCTCAAGAAAAGCCTGAAGCCGGCCTACACACAGCTGATTGGCTATTTGAAAAAGCTGGAGAAGAAAGCCGATACCCGCGACGGCGCCTGGAAATTCCCCGACGGTGCGGCCTTTTACAACGCAGCCCTAAAGAAGACCACCACCACCGACCTCACAGCCGACGAAATACACACCCTGGGCCTGCAGGAAGTGGCGCGTATTCACGACGAGATGCGCACCATCATGAAAAAAGTGGGCTTCGAGGGCACGCTGCAGGAATTTTTCGTGTTTATGCGCGACGACCCGCAGTTCTACTACGAAAACACCGAGGCCGGCAAACAGCGCTATCTGGATGAAGCCACCGCACTCATCGACAATATGAAAACGCGCCTGGACGAGCTGTTCATTACCAAGCCCAAAGCAGACCTGGTCGTAAAAGCCGTGGAACCCTTCCGCGAGAAATCTGCCGGCAAGGCGTTCTACCAGCGCCCGGCGCCAAACGGCTCTCGCCCCGGCATGTACTACGCTAATCTCTACGACATGAAGGCCATGCCCACCTACCAGATGGAAGCACTGGCCTACCACGAGGGCATTCCCGGCCACCACATGCAACTGGCCATTTCGCAGGAACTGCAGGGGGTCCCAAAATTCCGCAAATACGGTAGCTACACCGCCTACACCGAGGGGTGGGGACTTTACTCCGAGCTAGTACCCAAAGAAATGGGCCTCTACCAAGACCCCTACTCTGACTTTGGCCGCCTGGCCATGGAGCTGTGGCGCGCCTGTCGTCTGGTGGTCGATACGGGCCTGCACGCCAAGAAGTGGACCCGCGAAGAAGCCATCGACTATTTAGTGACCAACACGCCCAACGCTAAGTCCGACAGCGTCAAAGCCATTGAGCGCTACATAGTGATGCCCTCACAGGCCACGGCCTACAAAATTGGCATGATTAAAATTGTCGAATTGCGTGAAAAAGCCAAGCAGGCACTGGGCGACAAGTTCGACATTCGCCAATACCACGACCTGGTTCTCACTGCTGGCCCGGTACCGCTGAATGTACTGGAAGAGCGGGTTAACGACTGGATCGCGCGCACGCGCGGCTAAATCTGCGCGCAAGCCAACCCCTTAGCAACCTCACTGCCGAGCTCAGCTCGGCATTTTTTTGTCTGCCTGCTATGCTTACAAGCAGAGCGCATGTGGACGACCCCATGAATAACCCTTCTCTGGATCAGCTATCCACGGAACTCGACAACTCCCGATCGCATCGACTTAAGCAAGTGCTTTATGCCTGCATTGTAGGCATCTCAACCACGCTGCTTGCCTACGTATTTAACAGCCAAAACCTCGCCGTCATTTCCGTTTTAACGCTGATACTGGCGGGGCTAATTTACGCCCTGAAACTATTGGCCAAGTCTCGCACCGAGCTGTCCGCCTCGGTCATGCTCTGGGTGCTCACGCTGGGTATCACATTATTAGTAGCTACCAATCACGGGCTCCTCGATGAAGGCATGTTTGGCTACCCCGTCATCTTGATCTTTGCCGCACTGTTCAGCAAACAACGACTGTTTTGGGCGCTCTTTGGCTTTATCTGCTGCGCCACCCTTTTAATTGGTCTTGCGCAACTTAATGGCTGGCACCAAACCGTTGTCATCACGGTAGATGCAGCCGTGATCATTAACGTGATGGTGATATTGTTGATCACCGGCTTCAGCGTGCGCTTTCAGGCTTTTGACATTCGCAATGCACTGGACAACCTGGCCGCCGAAAATAAAAAATATCGCGTCTCAGAGGCCAAGGCCACATACCTTGCGCAGTACGATAGCCTCACGGGACTCCCCAATCGCACCCTGTGTGAAGACCGCTTTAATCAACAGCTGGAGCACATCAAACGCTATGGCGGGCAATGTGCCCTGCTGTTTGTGGACCTGGATAACTTTAAAACCATTAATGACTCCCTCGGGCATTCCGTGGGCGATCAAGTGTTGCAGTCGGTGTCCGCCGTATTGCAGCGCTGCCTGCGAGCCACCGACACGGCCGGCCGCTTTGGCGGCGACGAATTTATTGTATTGCTCACCGACATTCACGCCCCCAAAGAAGTCGAGCGAGTCACCACCAAAGTATTGAAGCTTTTAGCCCGGCCCCTGAAGCTAGACAACCACTACATACAAACTTCTGCATCCATTGGCATTGCCATGGCACCACAAGACGGCACCGATTTTGAAAGCTACTGCAAAAACGCCGACATCGCCATGTACCGCGCCAAAGCCGACGGCAAAAACCTGTTTCGCTTTTTTGACGCCAGCATGAACACTCTGAGCGACGAGCGCTTTGTACTCATCAAAGATTTGCGCAAAGCCGTCCGAAAAAATGAGCTGCGCTTGTATTATCAACCCAAAATAGACCTCAAATCCGGCCAAACGGTGGGTGCAGAAGCACTGCTGCGCTGGCAACACCCTGAGCGTGGTCTAATGACTCCGGTGGATTTTGTGGAGCTGGCTGAAGAGACGGGGCTCATCATTGAAATTGGCAATTGGGTATTGCGGGAAGCCTGCCGGCAATGCAAAGACTGGCACCAGGCGGGGCTCGCACACTTAGAAATAGCGGTAAACTTATCGCCCGTACAGTTTTCCCGCGGCACCCTGGGCAAAGAGGTACTCAAAGCCCTGGCCCTGGCCGAGTTAAACGGCCAATTTCTTGAGCTCGAATTAACCGAATCCCTGCTGCTGGGCGATGCAGAAAATGTACGCACGCAATTGCAGGAGTTGCGCCAACACGGTGTCAGTTTTTCGATAGACGATTTCGGTACCGGCTATTCCAACCTTGGCTATCTCAGCAAATTTGATCTGGAGGCCCTAAAGATCGATCAATCCTTTGTGCGCAATATGCTGGATTCCAAGCAGGATCTGAACATTATCATTGCCATCATTAATATCGCTAAAAGCCTGGGGTTGAAAACGGTGGCCGAAGGTATCGAGGACCCGCTCGCGCTCGCACGCCTGACCAGCTTGGGCTGCGAACAGGGCCAGGGCTATTACTGGTCCCGCCCACTACCGGCCGATGAATTTAAACAACTGCTTTTAACGCCATCGCAAACTTGCAAATAATCGTCCGCCCAAGGCACTGAGATATTCGGCAGTGCCCTGCCAGCCTCCGCCAGACACTGGCCGCTAGTCCTGCACAAAACGCCCCAGCCCCGTGTAATAAGTGATGCGCGCCACCCGGTTGCCACCACTGCGGTATTCCCAACACCGGCGCAAGCCGCCGCCCGGCAAAGCCGGCGCACAGGCATTGTTATTACCTAGCATCGCCCAGCCCGTTGCCTGGCTATTGCGCGCCACAATGGTTCCCGGCGGGTTAGGTAAAAACAAAAAAAACAACCGTGTGTATGCTGCATTGCGATTTTGCGGCACTGTTGGGACATGGGCAGAATTGTTGGTATTGCGCAATTGGCCATTGCGAAAACGCACGGGAATATCCGCTACCATCACCGTCACATTGGTATTGCTACCCAAGCCGGGAGCGCCCTGAGCGTAATACTGCGCCTTGATCATTTGCTCGGCACCGCGCATGGCGGCCAAGACGCTACTAACGGCAACCGACTGCGCCTCGTCTGTTAGCCTGATAAAGCGCGGCGCCGCCACCGCAGCCAGCAGACCGACAATCAACACCACCGCGATCAGCTCTACCAACGTAAAGCCTGCCTTGCGCTGCGTATTACACGGATTAATCAAATCTGCCCCTCGGCACCCCAGGCCACAGGATTGATTTGCTGCCTACCATTGACGCGTCCACCCACCACTTTGCATAGTAGTATAGTGCACCCCTTATGGAATTTTGAGCTATGGCTGAGCCACAAAGATTAATTATTGGCATATCTGGCGCTTCTGGCGTGACCTACGGCGTTCGCCTGCTGACACTGCTGCAACCCACGCCCATCGAAACCCACCTGGTTATGAGTAAGGCGGCCGAGCTCACACTGCACTACGAAACCGACCTCAAAGTAGAACAGGTGAAAGCGCTGGCAGATCACGTCCATGCACCCAAAAATATTGGCGCCAGTATTGCCAGTGGCAGCTTCAAAACCGCGGGGATGATCATTGCACCCTGCTCGGTCAAAACCATGAGTGAGATAGCCACCGGCATGACCGGCAGCCTGCTTTCCCGCGCCGCCGACGTGGTACTCAAGGAGCGCCGCCGACTGGTATTAATGGTGCGCGAAACACCCCTACACACAGGCCATTTGCGCACGCTCACAGCACTGTCTGAAATGGGCGCCATTATCGCGCCACCGGTGCCGGCTTTTTACGCCAAGCCAGACAACCTGCAGGCTATGGTGGACCACAGCTTGGCGCGCGTGTTGGATCTGTACGACATTGCAGTGCCCGGTCTGGTGCGCTGGACCGGCGGCCCAGTAGAGCTGGACTAACTTTCTTTCGAACCCTACGCAAGGAATCACTATGGCCGATTATCAGGTCTGGGAATGCATGATTTGTGGCTTTATCTACGACGAGGCACAAGGCTGGCCCGACGACGGCATAGCACCGGGCACCCGCTGGGCCGATGTACCCGACGACTGGCTATGCCCAGACTGTGGTGTCGGTAAAGAAGATTTCGACATGGTGCCCATCGCGCAATCGCCAGCCGACACCGCTGTAACTCCCACATCGGTACCCGACGCGCCACCTGCGCCCCAAGCGTTGGCATCGCAGGCCAGCAAGCCTAGCGGTCACTGGCACTGCGACCTTTGCGGCTGGACCTACCTGGACGATGCACAAACGCCCTTTGCGCAACTGCCCGCAGACTGGCGCTGCTCAGGCTGCGGCGCACCAAAGACCGCCATGACACCCAAACCCGCCGCAGACGCGCCGCTGGTCATTTTAGGCACCGGTTTGGCAGGCTATAACCTGGCTCGGGAGTGGCGCAAGTTAGATCCACACACACCGCTGCTGTTAATCACCCAAGACGATGGCACCTTCTACTCAAAGCCTTTGCTTTCGACGGGTTTTGCCAAGGGTATTGGACCAGACCAAATGGCCACCGCCAGCGCCGCCGACATGGCCGAGCAGCTCAACGCCCAAATCATCACCCACACCAGGGTGACCGGCCTCAACTGGCGCTCAAAAACCCTGCAGCTGGCCGAGCAAACCGTTAGCTATGGGCGGCTGGTTTTGGCTCAGGGCAGCGCCGCATTTACACCACCGCTAACCGGCACTGGTACAGGGCAGGTGTTAACGGTCAACGACCTCACCGACTACCGCAAATTCCACGCTGCCCTGGCCGGCAAGCGCAAGGTGCTCATTGTGGGGGCAGGGCTGATTGGCTCCGAGTACGCCAACGATTTGATTCAGACGAATTACGAGGTGGCCGTGGTGGATCTGTTGCCCACCCCCCTCGGGGGCCTGCTACCAGAGGCCGCGGGGCGCGCGGTACAGCACGCGCTTACAGCGCGCGGCGTGCGCTACCATCTGGGCACGTCCGTTCAGCGCCTGGACGCCGACGGCGCGGGAGTTCGTGCGCATTTGGCAGACGGCACCCAAGTCCATGCGGACTTAGTGCTCTCGGCCATCGGTGTTAAACCCCGTACCCAGCTGGCACAAAGTGCCGGATTGGCAGTAGGCCGAGGTATTAAAACTAACAGACTGCTGCAGACCTACTTCGACGCCGGCACATCCGGCGACGCCGCGTTGGCGGCCACCCCTGCCGACGGTATCTACGCGCTGGGCGACTGCGCCGAAGTGGTCGGGCAATCACTGCTGTACGTAATGCCGCTGATGCACGCGGCGCGCGCGCTGGCTAAAACACTGGCCGGACAACCCACCGCCGTTCACTATCCGGCCATGCCGGTGGTGGTGAAAACCACCTTGTGCCCCACCGTGGTCAGCCCGGCACCTCCAGGGCTCGAGGGCCGCTGGGATGTAACGTCGGACAGCCCCTCCGATGTGCAGGCCCTATTTCACGACGCCCAAGGCAAACTGCGCGGCTTCGCACTCTGTGGCCGGTACCTCCGGGAAAAAGACCCACTAACCCGCCAATTGCCAGCCATACTGGAGTAGGTATTTTGATACCAAAGCGTTAGACTGCGCAGCGCCGAGCGACGGCCGGCACTGAACCCTTTGAGTAAATCACAGCGAGACCCATGCCCATGACCACCGAGCCCCTCCCCTTCGACAGCCTGGCTTTCCGAACGGCGCTCGGCAGTTTTCCCACGGGCGTGACCATCGTGACCACCCGCGATGCCGCAGGCCAGCCCGTGGGCATGACAGTGAGCAGCTTCAACTCGGTGTCGCTAGAGCCGCCACTGGTGCTGTGGAGCATCGCCAAAACCGCCAATTGTTTTGACGTGTTTGACCAGACCGATCACTTTGCGATCCACGTGCTCAAAGAGGACCAGCGCGAGCTATCGGACTTGTTTGGCCGCCCCAGCCCCGACGATAAGTTCGATCAGCTGCCACTCACCAACGGTATTGCCAACAGCCCCCTACTGCCAGATTTTGGCGCGGTCTTTGAGTGCACTCTGGAACACCGCTATGCCGGTGGCGATCACATCATTTTAGTGGGCCGCGTGCAGCAATTCGCTGTGCACGCAGGCAACCCCCTGGTGTTCCACGCCGGCCTCTACCGAGGCTTAAAATAGCCGCCACAAGATGGCTCTGTCCGCGACTGAGATTGTAAGTTGGCACTTAACGGCAGCGGACAAGTGCCAACGGGGCCGCTAGGCCGCCACACTGCAATTAGAAAAACCAAAATCTTTACCTTTGCAACGCCGAATGCCGAATTGGAAATTTTGGCAGGGTGCGAGTCTTTTCTAAAAGCGCATTGAAGATTCCTCCCTAGTCATCAAGGCGATGTACGCGGACCACTTGTATGCAAGCGTTTTCCAATAGCCCATCACCCACCGGCACAGCCACCGAAAACTGCGTAATTTTGCCAGTGGAATACAGCCCTCGGATCCGGCTCAACTTGCACTGAGATACGCGCGCCCAAACGAGAAGGTCGCGCTTAACCAGTGCAGTAGCGCTCGAGCAGTATTGGACTTGCCCCTGCAAGCCAACTCAAAGTTATCGACGCGCCCAGTGCGCAACTGTTCAATGCCCTAACCAATGCCCAAGTCGGTGCTATGCATTGATTACAAGTCGAAAGGAAATTAAAAGCCACCGTTTTAAAAGGAAGAATTATGGCGTATTAGCCGCAAGGTGGGCCGGAATGTTCTTAACTGAGTAGCAGTTGTTTGTATTTTTATAAAAACAGACTCCGTTAATCCCTTACGAGGTCAATACCATGAGATACGGTTTACTTTGCTCCGCCGTGTTGCTTTCTGCACCGGTCGCGGCGGCAGATTTCAATTTCAACGGCTTCGGCTCTATTACCGCCGCCACGCTGATCGACGGCAGCGGCTATATCGCCGACTACCCCAACCTGGGGGTCTACGAAAAGGATTTCGATTTTGGCCAGGAAACGCGTCTTGGCCTGCAAGGTAAGGCCATCATCGACGACAAGTTGTCTGCCACCATGCAGATCATGAGCCGCGCCGCCAACGATTACGAGGCACAGGTGGAGTGGCTCTACGCCACTTACAACCTCACCTCAGACACCAACCTGCAGGCCGGCCGCATGCGTATGCCGGTGTATTATTTTTCCGATTACATGGACGTGGGCTACGCCTACCCCTGGCTGCGCATTCCCGCCGACACCTATTCGCTAGACGTAACCAACTTTAACGGTGTAAAACTCAATAGCACCTTCAAAACAGGCGATGTCTACTACCGCCTGTCACTTTATGGCGGTAACGAAAGCAATCCCAGCGACGAACTGATGAGCTACCTGTTTGAAAGTTTTACCACCAACATCGATCGCGAGTTCGAAAATATCTTGGGCGCGGCCTTAGACATGACTTGGGGCGGATTGAGCGTGCGCGGCACCTATACGCAAGCGGCAATGGAGGAAACGCAGACCTACGGCGACGGTTCGATGGGAGTCATCGACTTCGACATCAAATTCTACGACCTGTTTGCCAAGTACGAATTTGACTCTGGTTTTGCAGTGATGGCGGAGTACAACAAGTACGAGCCCTTTTACAAATCCTACTTCGGCTCGGCCACCTACCAAACTGGTGCCATGACCTACTACCTGTCCTGGTCGCAATTTGACTTGGACACGCCTTTTGAAAAACACGACACCACCTCAATTGGGGCCCGCTGGGATCTTGGCGACACCTATGCACTCAAGTTTGACGTGAGCTCAATGACCGACGAGGGCTTTAACCCCTTTACCAATCAACCCAACCCTGTGTACCACGACGCAACAAATGGCGATGGCGACGTCACCATTTTTTCTGTGGCACTGGACTTTGTATTTTAAGGAGGGCAGACCATGAAATCACACACACTGTGTTCCGGCCTGCTTGCCGGCCTACTCTTTGCCAGCACTGTCTGCGCAGAAATTGCCGTCATTGTGAACCCGGCAAACAGCACAAGCCTGTCTGAGGAAGATATCAATGGTATTTTCTTGGCCAAGATGAAGTCCTTTCCCAATGGCTCACCCGCCATTCCCATCAATCAAGAACAAAGTGCGGCACCCGCAAAGGTTTTCAATGACAAGGTGGTGAAGAAAACCGATCAGCAGTTGAAAGCCTATTGGTCAAAGCTGGTGTTCACCGGCCAGGGCACGCCCCCGAAGGAGGTCGGCAGCGACGCCGAAGTCATTAAACTGGTTACTGATAATCCCAACATCATTGGCTATGTGGATAGCAGCGCCGTTACCGGCGGCGTGAAGGTGATTGCAACTTACTGATTCCAATACGGACAGAAAAGCCGGCATCAAGTGCCGGCTTTCTTTTATCTCTTATTGCTTACTAGAGTGTAAAGCGCCGCATAAGCGCCGCCAACGCAGTACTTTGTGCATCCAACTCCTGACATAGACGCTTGCACTGGATAATGTCATCGCCCGTTTTGCGCGAATGCTCGGCAATGGCCTGTACATTCCTGTTAATTTCTTCCGTGGCCTGGCTTTGCTCTTCGGTGGCTGTGGCAATTTGGTAGTTCATATCGGAAATACGGTTCACTCTATCGGTAATGCTATGCAACATACCGCCGGTTTCGCGCACCCGCTCCACGCTTAAGGTAGTTTGCTGGCTGCCCGACTGAATGGCCTCCACCGTGGCCCTGGCACTGCGATCCAGACGCGCAATCATGTCGTTAATTTCTTCCGTAGATTGGGCGGTGCGCTGCGCAAGAGTCCGCACTTCGTCGGCCACCACAGCAAAGCCTCTTCCCTGTTCACCGGCGCGGGCCGCTTCAATAGCCGCGTTCAGTGCCAGCAAATTGGTTTGCTCCGAAATGCCTTTAATCACATCTAACACATTGGTGATGGATTTGATTTCCTGTGCCAGTTGCTCGACGCGGCTCACCGACTGCTGCATAGTATCGGTTAGCTGCCCCATATCTTTTACGGTGCCATTTACTTTTTGCTGACCATCGGCCGCAGTTTGATGGGCTTCTTTAGACGCATTGGCAGCATCGGCGGCGTTACGCGCAATTTCATTGACCGTAGCGCCCATTTCGTTGACGGCCGTAGCCACCATATCGGTATTGAGCTGCTGTTGTTCCGTGCGACCAGAGGCTTGATTGATGTACTGACTGACCGAGCTGGACACCTGCGCCACCGCGTGGCTGGAGTCCACAATGTGCCCGCACAACGTCTGCAGCTGGCCTATAAACACATTCACCTGACGGGCCAGCTCACCCAATTCATCGCCACGGGTTTCCGGCAGACGCGCTGTTAGGTCGCCATCGCGCTGGGTAATATCCTCAATGGCGGCAGTAATTTCCTGCACCGGTTTTACAATCCGATTCGACAACCATAACACCACCAAAAAGAACAACCCGGCAACAATCAGTGAAATCACAATATTGCTGAAGATGGTGGAATCTAACCCGGCGTAAAGTTCGCTACGGGGAATTTCTGCCACCAGATACCAATCGGCAGAATTTAAGGGAATAGATGCGGCTAGGTAGGCTTCGCCATTGCGCTCAAAAGGCAGCGTGGCCACCTGCGTACTGGTCAGCAATGCCCCCGCAGGAGTTTGCATGCGCTGGGATAGATCTCGGCCCGACTCATTCGCATCGCGGTGCAGCTTAATGCGGCCCTTGCGATCCACAAGGTAGACCTGGCCATTTTTACCCAATTTATAATTGCGAATAAGGTCGGACATAGCCGCCAATGAGCGACCAATACCCCCTACGCCGCGCACATTCTGGTGGCGAATAGCGTAATTGATAAAAACCGTCGGCTGGCCGCTGGCCTCATCCACATCCAGGCTCAGTTCGTAGGGTTTGCCGCTGCTTAAAAAGCTATAAAACCACTGATCCCGCTCGGCGCTGGGTGAAAGGGTTTTAAACAACCCATCGGTATTAAAGTAGTGTCCCGTTTGGCCAGACACCACATAGGCTGCGATGGCGTCATTACTGGCCTTAACAGCCTTCAAATAGCGAATGAGCTGATCTCTGCCGGTGGGCGCCACAATGGTGGGAGCGGCCACGGGAAAGGCCGTGGGCGCCCCCGTTGGATCGGTCTCGGTCGGCTGCTCGCTCGCCACTGGCGTCGCCGCCTCCGCCAGCTCGCCGGCGGCCAGCCACTCGCGCACGTAGGTGTTTTCGGCTACCGCGCGGCTGGCGACGATGGCGGCCTGCAAGTCCAACTCTACGCCGTTGCGCACTTCCCTGAGCGCTGTGGGCAATTCAATAGCCGACAAACGCTCGTCGATCAATGCCCGGATACTGTGATTAAAAAATAGCGTGCTGACAATGAGCGGTAAAAACAGCGCTGCAGCCATACTCATCAGCAGCTGCTGCCGCAATCCTAAAGACATAGTGGCAACCTGTGAAAACCCAAAGAGCGAGCGGCATCAACAATAGCCGCGATGAACTATAGTTATAGCCGAGGATTACCTGTTTAGCCTGGTTCGGCTTTCTGGCACGCAGCGGCGGAGCCCTGCAACAAACCTGATAGTAGGTGACGCCCATCATTACCCTAATGCGCAACCTGGGAATTGTCTCGCTTTTAAGCATTCTGCCCGCAGTGGCACAGCCCGAACCGGCCATCACTTACACGCTGGGCTCAGAGGCTATCGGCTACTACCCGCACTACGGCTGGCAATCCCACAATGGCGGGGAGTTTCAGGGCTTCGCGCGCGATCTCTTCGAGGAATTTGCACACCGGCAGGGGCTTCAGCTGACCTATGAGATGCTGCCGGTTAAACGCCTTTACCAACAGTTTCTGTCGGATCAGGACTTGGACTTCAAGTACCCGGATGCACCCGAGTGGCAGCGTCAGCGACGCGGCAAGCAAACCATCCACTACAGCGACACAGTGGCATTTTATGTCGACGGCGTAATTACCCGAACCGATCGCGCGGCCCAGGCACCGCTCAAGCGCCTGGGTACCATTCGCGGCTTCACTCCCGTGCCCTTTACAGCGGCAATCGCCCAACAGCGCATTCAGTTGCTCGAGTACAGCCGCGTGGTTGACCTGCTGCAGGCAGTACTGCACAGGCGCATAGACGGTGCCTACGTCAACGTCGATGTGGCCATGTATCAGGCCAAGTATTCACTGGCGGTGGAGTCGCTGTTGTGCTTTAACCCCGAGCTACCCTATGTGCACGATGGGTACCGACTGTCGAGTATTAAGCACCCGGAAATCATCGCCGCCTTTAATCATTTCTTGCGCGAGCGACACCTTTGGGTCGCGCAACTAAAATCAACCTACGGCCTGCACAACACCTTGGCGCACCGGGCACCCCTGGCAGAGCATGTACTCGCCGGTCGCTACCAGTGTGCCAGCTTGCCCGGAACCAAAGCGCAGAATTAAAAAAGGGGCCGAGGCCCCTTGTTGTAAAGCGAACTACGGTTAAATGGGGGTCATGCTATAGGTCATGGCTTGGTCGTTCACCTGCAACTTGTAGCTGCCGACGACGCCGGTGTAAATGTCGCCACCGGTTTGCTCCAAAACACCGTCGGCGTTGTTATCGCCATAGTTCTGACTCCAATCGCCGTGTACATCAAACTTAAAGCGCTGATTGGCCTGCCCGTCGAAGGTCACTACCGTTTCCCAAACGTTGTTGGCCACCAGGTTCATGGCCGAAGTGCCCCAACCATTGGCCGTTCCACGAAAATTCAGCTGTGGAAAGTTACCGCTAAAACACTGGCTGCACTGCCCCTGCAACTCGATGGTATAAGTGAGATTTTGGTCGTTGACAGTAATCAAGTATTCGCCAACACCTGCGTGATAAATATCCCCGCCGGTTTGCTCCAATACGCCGTCGGTATTCGTATCGCCGTAATTAGTGCTCCAATCTCCATACACATCAAATTTCAAACGCTGATTGGCCACGCCGCTCAAAGTGACAGTGGCCTGCCAGGTATTGTTTGCCACCAAGGTCATGGCGGTCGAGCCCCAGCCATTAAACGTGCCCCTTACATTTAAGCTGGCAAAGTTTTTGGTCGGCGGACAATTAGTGGCGCACTCGCCGCCGCTCATGGCACCGCCGTGTATCGCTACCGCCGCTTTGGCAGGCACATTAATAGTGGCCAAACCATTGCCCGCAACCTGAATGACCGCCCCGCTGCAAGGCTCGGCACCGGCCAGTACATTGCAGTAGCTACCGGCGGGCAAACCCGTCTGCAGCGTTTGCTGCATAGCGTAATTTTCGTTATTGATTGCCACAAAGCCTTTATCGCCGCGGCTAAAGGCAATCTGATTGCCGCCATTGTCCCACCAGTTATTGACACTCCAGACGCCTAAGGTGAAATTGCGAAAACCCACCATGTTGGCGATGTTGGCCCAGCGATGCTGGCACACCCAGGCACCGCTGTCGCAATTGGCATTGCCACCGGGTGGGCCGGCATCGGTATCGGTAAAGGTGTACCCCGACATCACCTTAGGGTAGCCATAGGGGAAGGCCAGCATGTACACGTTGGCCAAGTTGTACAGCGCGCCGTCTTTATAGGTCAGATTGCCGCCGCCACCGTGGCCGCGCTCGCGATCGTGGTTGTCCACAAACACAACGGCTTGATCAGAGGGCAACAAGCCCCAGCTGGTGCCAAGGGTTTTCAGATTTTTTATCTGGCCGCGGAAATTGTTGGCCACGTCCACCCCGTATTTAAATTCGGTGATGGGCGCAATATAGGTGTACTGACTGGGCTGAACAGCTTCGCCTGAGGCACCGATGACTTCGAGGAAGCTCCAGGGACGGTTCGCTTTCCCTAAGATGGTATCCAGTTCGCTTGGACGAATGTGCTTAGCCGCGTCGATGCGAAATCCATCTACGCCCATGGCAACCAGTTTTTTCAGGTAGTTGGCCACATAGTCCTGGGGATAGCTTTTGCCGGTATCCAAGTCGGGCATTCCGTAAAGCCCGCAGTCCCACACGTTATTGGCGTCGCCGTAATTGGAAATAGTGCAGTCACTGTGAAAGTCCCAACTGCTTAAATCCGGGTAATTGCGCGGGCTCCAACTATCGCCGCCGGAGGCGATATTGCCGTAATCTTGAAACGACGCCCAGTTATTCATGACCACATCGGCGTAAATTTTTACGCCAGCCGCGTGGCAGCGGTTGATCATGCTCTGCAATTCCGCTTCGGTTCCGCTGCGGCTGGTCAGATTGGTGAAGGATACAGGTTGATAGCGGGTCCACCAGTAGGGCCCGGCCGTGTGTTCGTGCGGTGGTGAAATTTGTACAGCATCAAACCCTTTCGGGCCGAGAAAATTTTCACATTCGCTGGCAATATCGTTCCATTTCCACTCAAATAAATGCACGAACGCGCTACCCGCCTGTGCCGAGAGTGAACCGGAGGCCATTGCCATTCCAAAGAGTGCCGCTGTTACGCGACCGCGTGTCAGTTTCATTGCTGTTTACCCTTGTTATCGTTATTTGGTCAGGGTACTTGGCTCGCAACCGGCAGCCGAAGCACGGTTGGGCACAAAAAGGCTAACAATTACCGCGTGTTATTATTCTGTGCCGGTACATCCCTTTTATTTAAGGGCGCAGCATCTTGTACACTCAACCTATTACATACGTATGCATACGCAATAGCGGTTTGAATACGTATGCAGTGTGGCGCCCGGCAAAAAATAGCGCCGCGCCACGACACATCGCAACTGGTGTATAATCGCGCCTCAACCAACGGGCCAAGTCAGTGACGCTGCAAACCATTACCGACAATATCGACACCCAGTTGCAACATCTGGACCAGACCCTACTGGCCTGTGAACAGCAACTGGCCGACTGCGAGCAGGCGCGTCAACCCTTCCTGGAACGCGAAATCGCCGCACTGAAAACCACCCGCGCCAAATTGATCAAATCCCGCGCACTGGCAATTCAGGCGTACGAGTTGAGGCAGCAGGCCGAGCGACCGCCCCAGCCACAGACGCGCGGTTGGCTTTGGCGCAGTCTGCTAATCCTGCTGGCTGCCAGCCTCGCTGCACTGGCCACCTTAATCTTCATTTAAGGTCAGCTGCCAACGAGTCACCCTACCGCCGCAACCACTCACCGAAATGTCGCTTTGGGAATAGCCGCTTGTCGCCCACCGAATAGTTGCCGTCGCCGGCAACCGCTATAGTCAGCGCCGGCATGCTGGGCACCGCCTGCCTGTCGGACAATAACAACGCATCACGCGAAACAGGAGAGACAAATGACACACACATCGATGAAGAAGCCACTGGCAGTGGCCCTAACTGCCCTGGCCCTGTCGGCCAGTCATGGCTACGCGCAGGTATTGGAAGAAGTTGTGGTTACCGCGCAAAAGCGCCCACAAAGCCTGCAGGATGTACCGGTATCCATTAACGCCATTGGCGGCGACAAGCTGGCCGACGGCAACCTCACCAAAATGGAAGACGTGACAGCCTATGTGCCCAACCTGTCCATGAGCGAAACCGGCATAGGCACCCAAATTTTTATCCGCGGCATCGGCTCCGGCATCAACCAGGGCTTCGAACAGTCTGTGGGAACTTATGTAGACGGTATTTACTACGGCCGCGCCCAGCTCAGCCGCGCACCGTTTATGGATCTGGAGCGCATTGAAGTGCTGCGCGGGCCCCAGGGCATTTTATTCGGTAAGAACTCCATTGCCGGCGCCATCAACATGAGTACCGCCAAACCCACCGACGAGCTAGAGCTGAAAGCGGGCATCGTATACGAGCCGCGCTTCAACCAGCGCGAAGTAAACCTGGTGGCCTCTGGCCCCCTCAGCGATACCGTTCGCGCTCGCCTGGCCGTGCGCAGCTATAACGACGACGGCTATATGGAAAACGAGTTGCAAAGCCGCGACGAACCCAGCCGCGAAGAGCGCGCCATCCGCGGCACCCTCGCCTGGGACGCCACCGAAAATCTGGAAATTATCCTGAAGGCCGAGCGCGACACCTTTGACGTGCAAGGGCGCCAAATTGAGATCGTTAAAGAATTGCCCCGCGCAGACGGCGTGCAATACGGTCAGATTCTGGCCCAGTTGACCGGCGATCCACGCCTGACTGACAACGCCTTGGATTACGTGCGCCAGTCTGACAGCGCTGAGTTTTCAGACAATACCGTCGACAACGTCACCCTGACTGCCAACTACGACACCGAAATTGGCACATTGACCTCGGTGACAGGCTGGGCTGGCTACGAGTTTTCAGAAAACTGCGACTGCGATTTCACCGGCGCCGATGTATTCAGCATTGCCATGAATGAAGAGTATCGCCAATTCAGCCAGGAACTGCGTTTAGTGTCGCCCGGCGGCGAAACCGTCGACTGGATTGCCGGCGTTTTCTACCAGACCAACGAGCTGGACTTTAACGAAGCCACACAGTTTTCTAAAACTAGCATCCTGGGTGCACTGGACCCACAGCTGGCTCTCATTCAAGGCATTAGCGTACCGCGCACCTACGAACAGGATGCCAGCGCCGCTGCGGTATTTGCCCAAGCCACCTGGAACATCAACGAAGCCTGGGCTCTGACGGCCGGCGGCCGCTACACCCGCGAGACTAAAGAAGGCTCGCGCAGCATGCACACGCTGAACACCGCCACTGGTACCGCAGATCCCGTTGCGGCCTTCGTGGTCAAGCAGGCCTTTAACGTGGATACCGAAGAACTGAAAATAATGGTGCCCACCGCCGCCGGCCACAACCTCAGCGGCGACCGCGATGAGTCGTCCTTTACGCCCTCGGTGGCGGTGCAGTACATCATGAACGACGACGTGATGTTCTACGCCAGCGGTTCCACCGGTTTCAAATCAGGTGGCTACGACGCGCGCGCCAACCAAGTGGAGTCCTTCGAGTTTGACAAAGAAGAGGCAACTACCTATGAGCTGGGGACCAAAACCCGTCTGTGGGATGATCGCGCCGAGTTAAACGCCGCTATTTTCCACACCACCTACAAAGACCTGCAGACCTCTCAGTTTGACGGCATCTTAGGCTTTACCGTTGGCAATGCCAAAAAAGCCGAAGTGAAAGGTGTTGAACTGGATGGCCGCGTCGCGCTGCCCTTCAACCTGATGTTAACCGCAGCAGTAGGCTACTTGGATTTCGAGTACAAGGACTTTGACAGCGGTAACTGCTACCACGATCAGCCCAACCAAACTCCTGGTGGCATTTGTGACTACACAGGCAAGCCCAGCCAGTACACGCCCAACTGGAGCGGCTCGACTTCACTGGAGCACAACTACGATCTAGGCGAGATGACACTGCGCACCACCCTGGACGTCACCTACCAGGGCAAGCAGTACATTCACCCGAACCTGGACCCACGTTGGAACTACACCCCAGGCACCAAGCTGAATGGCCGCATTGCCCTGGAAGCAGAGCAGTGGACCCTGGCGCTGGTGGGTAAAAACCTTACCGACCGCGACACGCTGACCTACACCAACACAGCGCCACTGTCGGCCTCCACCTTTATGACACCGGCTTACTACGGGTTCGTAGAACGTCCTCGCACCATTGCGCTGCAGGCCGACTACCGCTACTAATCCCACGCCTGTGGGCTAGCAATCATCGGGTGAATGGCTCTTCGATTCACCCGCATGCGGTACAGGGATGTACAACCGCTGCACCGGCCGGATGCCACACGCAGCCTCTACGCATTGCTGCAGTAGAAACCTTTGAGCCCCCGCACCAGCGGGGGCTTTTTTTTGGTCTGGGCGCGCAACCTCAAACACAATGAGGGCTTGGTCGACTCAACCGTTAAACGCGATGAACACACTGTCATATCCACCGCCGATGTGCGCATACTGGTCACTCTTTCTGTGCACCTTGGCACAGCGAATCACACTCGAGTCTACGGAGTTTCCAATGGCTGGCGCCTACCCGGAACGAATAAAAGCCCTCCCCCTGTACGACGGTCGCTTCGACGCCTACAAACTGGCCGCACACAACAGCGACATCTTGTTTGCGTCTTACCCTGCGGGCACAAAAATTCCATCCCACACCCATACCACCGACAATCACGGTGTAATTACCCGCGGCGAATTGATCTTGACCATGGCGGGGATCACCACCCGAGTGGGCGTTGGCGAGTGGTACCATGTGCCCGCCAATATCGAGCATTCGGCTGAATTCGACGTTGAAACCGATGAAATAGAGTTCTGGTTTCACAGTGACGGCCCATAAAATCAAACGACCGCTGGTGAAAGTACGAATGCCTGTTGGCACTTGCGGAGATGGTACCCACGCTCAAAAAAACGGACATGGGTATTGCATTCGCTTTTGGCCCAACCCTCGCAACAGTGTCTTGGCGCGCCGGTGCCGAAACAAGCCTGGCGCTGCTGTCTGCCGCATTACGGCGACAACGGGGGGAGTGCCACCGAAAGCCGCTGAGTTGCAACCCGGTCTCCCGTGCGGGTAAGTACATACAAGTCGCCAAAATCTTGCTCTTGCATAGCGTCTGCCGTACCGCCCAGTAGCCGAACAAGTTGCGGCGTAGTATTGCTGTGACCGACAATCAGAACAGCGTCTAGCGTCTGCAGTTGCGCGGCAAGTGCGGCTAGATCGCGAGGGTCGTACAGGCGCACAGATAGCCCCCGGGCCTTGGCCAAAGGCGTCACTGTGGCCCGCGTGCGCGCATAATCAGTGGTAAATAGGTAGCGAATGGATTTATCGCGCAGCAATTCAACCAGCGCCTCTGCGCGGCGCTCGCCCACGGATGTTAAGCCGGGATCAAGCTGTGTGGGGAGCTTCTCAAAGTGGCGCAGCACGTAATAGGTTTGCGCGTCGACGCAGACGCTGCAAAGCGATAGAAACACCACTAAAACACAGCCTTTTAGCATTTAAGCTTCTTCTCAATCCCGACTCACCCCGGGGCTGGGTGCCACCCCAGGCGTTGCGGCAGTTGCCAAGGCTACGCTATAGATTCGCTGCCGCCCAGGGCAATACTGCCCGCTTTCGCTTGAGGCTTGCGCAGCAGAAGCGGTCCCTGCTACGCGGCACAGCGCCAACCCAGAGAGCACTGGCGCCGCTTCGCTCCGATTCATTGCTGTTTTTTAACCTGCAGATGGTTATCATGGCAAATCTGCAGGGCGGATGTGCATGTAACTGTCGACCTGCCGCACTCACCCAGCGCCCACGGTTTAGCGTAACAGCACAACGCCGCTGAATCTGACAGCTGCCTTAAACACCTAAAAGGAATTTCACTATGTTTACGCTAGTCCATGAAGAAGAGCCCATTGGCATTACCAAATTGGAGCGCGGCGATCCCTCGGCCTTGACCGTAGCGGGCGCCTTTGAAAATATCGGCGGCGCCAAAGCGCTGGCGAGCTGGATTCAAAGTGTGGGCGGTTTAGAGGACGAGGGCGTTGTGTACATCGCATTGGACGACAACTTTGCGCTACTCGACCCAAATGGCGATAGAGTAGCGTTCGCCGAGGGACACTTGATAGCCGTACCTGAGGACGACGAAGCGTTTTTGGATCTCGCGGGCCTATCCATTCAAGACTATCAAGCCTACTTTGCCAAACATATCTCTGCGATGCGCACCAGCGTTTAGCCCATGTGCCCTGTGGCGGCCTAGCGGCCACAGGCTTACCGCAACCAGCACAAAGCGCATTGTCGCCCGACCGCAGCGGCTCCCACGCCAATTTCAGGGGCGGCGCTTTTCGCTGTCATCCGCAATTCACCCTCTAGTACATGGCGACGCCCAGCTAGTACATGGCGGCACCCAGCGCACGTTAAGTACGTTCGTACTTGCCAAATCGACCGATCGGCGCCTATAACACAGTAAGGTTTATGCCAGCTCATCGCCATCACCCAGCCGGTGCCGGCTTTGCCCCACGGGAGCAACCACCAGTGATGCCCACTGTCAGCGCTCAGTTCGCTTGCGCCACACCTGTCCCAAACCCAGCGCCCGACCGGCGCTGGGCCAGGCCGGGCCGGTTGAACGCTGCCGCACTCCTGTTGTTATGCTCTGTGTGGGCCGCCGCACAGCCCGATGCAGACCTTGGCGCGCAAACCGCTGTGGCTAAATCGGTTATCAACATTTCCGGCCACGCGGAGAGCCAACCCTATTTGTGGCTCAAGCAGGACGAGCCAGTGGGTGTTGCCCTGACGCTTGCACAACAAATATTTACGCAGCTGGATTTAACTACACAATTTAATCCGGCGCCCTGGAAGCGCACGTTGCGCAACCTGGAAACCGGTGACATTGATGTGATTGTGGCGTTGTACTGGAACCAGAAGCGCGCGCAAGTCTTTCACTATTCCATCGCCTTTGCCGAAAATCCCTTGGCCGTATTTGTGCACGTCAATAGTAAACTGGCGCTAACCAACCCGCGTGAACTGGCGTTTTATCGCGGGATCAGTTTGCTGGGAGAAAGCTTTGGCGAAGAGTTTGATAAGTTCAGCGAGGCAAATCTCAATATTGTGCGGGTCGATAGTTTACAGCAAATGTTCAGAATGCTCGCCGCTGGCAGAGTGGACTACGCGCTTTACGCCAAATACCCCGCGCTAGTGCAGCTGCAGAAAATGGCACTCCTCAACGATATTAAACAACTGCCGCTGGCGCTGCCCTCGCAAGGCGTGCATATGGCGTTTTCAAAAAAGTCACCCTACGTGCACTTGTTGCCAGCGGTAAACGATGCGATCCGCCGCATGACCGACAGCGGCGAAATCACCGCCCTACTCAATGCGCAAATGCAGGCCGCCGCCGAAGCCGACTGACAGTCATTCACACATACCGCAGCGCCTGTGGCCCGCTCGATAACGCCAGCCGCGAGCTGACCCGCCGGTTCTGCCCCTTTTGCCGCCCCGCCGCTGCCGCTAATATTGTGACCCGACCTACAGCTTAAGTCACAAATAGGTACAAACGTGCAATTTTCAAGCTATGGCAACTGGGTCAAACCCATTCCTCAGCTCCTGAGTCGCTACGGTCAGGACGGCCACGCGCTACTCGCCGAGCTGGGCATCGACAGCCAGCCTAATCAACGTATTCCCGTAGAAAAAACGGCCCTGGCCTGGCGCCGCGCCGCCGAGCGCACCGGCGAGCCCGCCATTGGCTTGCTGGCCGCACAGGCCACCCAACCTGCCAGCTGGGGCGAGCTGGGTCTGGCCATCCTGTGTGCCGAAAGCCTGCACCACGCCATTGCGCTGCTGTTAAAGTACCCGGCCTTTATCAGCGACTCGGTCACGATTCAAACCCGCGAGCAGGGCGACCGATTTATCCTGGAAGTCATACCGGCCACTGCGTCGCTACCGGGGGTGGAGTCGCTCGAATTTGGCATGGCCACCGGATTTCAAATGCTGCGATCTATTTTCCCCGGCCAGTTGCAACTGCGGCAGTTGGTGTTGACCCGTGCGGCGGACACCAACCTGGCGCCCTACCGCGACTTTTACGGTTGCAACGACGTGCTCACCGAGGCGGCAGTCAGCCAGCAAATATACGATTGCGCCGATATACATCAACCCCTGCCCTTTGCCAACCCGGCCTTGGTGGAACACCACGAGGCACTGCTCCAGAAACAATTGCAGCGCGCGGCCGCCACTCGCACGCCACTCGATATCGACGCCACGGATTTAGTGGCGCAGTTAACTGCGGCCATCCGCCGACAAATTCAGGCCGGCGATGTGGACCAAGCGGCCATCGCCCAGCAAATGAACCTGTCGCCGCGACACCTGCAACGCAAGCTCAAAGCGCGCCAGCTGCGCTTTACGGATCTGGTAGATAAGGTGCGCCGCGAGGATGCTC
>NZ_JBTUOC010000025.1:0-17119 GCF_058345725.1 Simiduia sp.
CGTCAATAAAAGCAACGGGGTGGTATTCTGAGCCCATCTGTAGCGCAGCTGCGAGATGGCTGCCGTTGTCGCCGGCGCCGTATATGAGTACCGGCTCTTTACTTCCGGGATTTAACCAGTGGATCAAGCTTCTGAATAGAATGCGGGGTGCACCAATACTGATGAATGCGATGCTTGCATAGATCATGGGTACGCTTCGAGGCATTTTTCCACCCAGCATGAAGCTAGTGGCGGCCAGAACGAGCGCCGATAAAAATACACCTAGGGCGATGGTGACAAATGCTTGGTGGGTGACGTACCGAAGTACTGCACGATAGAGTCCAAGGCGAACAAACACTATGACGGATGCCGTTGCTGCTACAGCTAATGCCACTAGGTCATTGCCCGAGTAGTCGTAATCCATGTTTCCTATGCGCAATGCCCAGGCCGCTATAAAGGAGAGGTAGATAGCCAGCAGGTCGTAGGCAACCGATGCTGTACGTTTAAACCATCTGGGAGAGCTTAGGAATTTGTTGAGCAACAGTGTCTTCCTTATTACTGATGACTGGTTTTAAGTTTTTGTTCAGCTTTTGGGGGCAGCTGGCCGGCGCGCATGCTATAGCAAAAGGCACCGTGGACAGTTATAGCTGTACAAGTGGCCAAAATCCAGGAGTGGCCCGTATCGTGGAGTGCATAATACGCTAAGGGTATCTGAATAAAAACTCCAGTGCCCAGGTAATAGAGCAATACAGGCTTATGGTGTCCTTTTAAAGCCGTTAGTTTTTGATAGGCGTGAAGCCGATGCGCCTGCCAGAATTTTTGACCCGAAACGAGCCTTTGCGTCAAAGTCCAGCTGGCATCGACCAGAAAGCCTGCGAGGAGTATGGCCATAGCGGCCAGTGCATTGAGGCTTTCTGTCGAAAACAATACATAGGTGCCAATAGTCAGCCCCAGGGTGGTGCTGCCAACGTCGCCCATAAAGATTTTTGCTGGCGGCCAGTTAAGCAGCAGAAAGCCGGCAGTTGTTGCCCCCATAACCATCAGCAGTAGGCCTTGCGGTGTAGTAAATGTGGCGGACTGGATGGCAAGCGCCCCCAGTATAAATAGCAGTGTTTGAACGCTGGCTATTCCGTCGGTGCCATCCATAAAGTTGTATAGGTTTATCAGCCAGAGTAGGGCGATGGCGATAGCGGGCCAAAACCAAGGATTGACTGGTAAAAGAGGTAGCCAAGGGGTAATGGTAAAAAGTACTGCAACAAGCTGGGCAGCGAGTCGAAGGCGGGCGCTCAGAGGACTGCTGTCATCCTTCCAGCCAAGGCTGGCAAGAATAATCAGCCCAATGGCCAAACCCAAAAAGGCCGTCGTGAAAAAAATACCTAGCATTGAGCTGGTCAAAATTAAGCTTAGTGCTATGCCTAATCCGCCGCCAGTGGGCGTGGGTTTGGTGTGCGAGCTGCGCTCATTTGGAATATCCAATCGCGCTTTATCTTTCACGTATAGGGCGACCACAAAACTAATAACTGCGCCTAAGGTGCAGGCTAGTGCTACTGCCGCTGGGCTGAGTTCCCAATCACTTAGCACGGGAAGTCTCCGTTTTTTGCATGGTGTTTGGTTCGGGGTGCCAACCTGTGTACTTCCAAGTTTGACTGGCATCAACTACCAGTGAGCCCGTGATTTTGGCAGCTGTGGCTTTAAGTAAAGGTGTTTTGCGTGCTATTGCCCAGACGTGATTAGGTACCGAAAATAGCCTGGGTTTTAGGTGTTCAGCGGTGAGAAGGTCTGTAATTGCCTGGCTGGTGCTTTTTGCTTGCGCGTCACAAACCAGCATGGGGGGAACGATGTGAGCTCCTTCGCTAACCGGCATAGTTAGCAGATGTTGGGTAAAGTCAGCCAGGTTTTCCAGTGATATCCAGTGGCGTTGATTGTGAATGTTCGCAAAAGGCAATGGTAGTCCTAGTTTGGCAAGATTTAAGACTTTGCCAAGGTTGCCTTTGGGCGCCTCACCCCAGATAAGTGGTGGGCGTATGACAAATAGTGTGCAGGGTTTATCTCTAAATATTTCCTGCAAAGCCTGCTCAGCCATATATTTTGATCGGCCATAAAAATCTTGGGGGCAGGGTAGTGAATCGTTGTTGAATGGATTTTCCGCTGTGGCTTCTTCGCCCAATACTTTCACGCTGCTGTAGTAGATAAATCGTCCAACACCCGCCTCTATGGCGGCCTGTGCTACCTTTTTGGATAGCAGAACGTTGGTTGCCAAAAAATCTTCCCAGCTATTGGCTCCTTTTCCGTGCGTTTTAGCGGCAAGGTGTATCACCGCATCACATTGGGACAAGGCGTTTGCAAGAGTGTTTTTATCGTTGAAATCCACAACCAGTATATCGATTGGGCTTGATAGGGGACGGCGCACTAGTGCACGCACGGCGATGTCGCGCTGCGCGAAATATTTGGCTAAATATTGCCCAACGAAGCCGTTGGCACCGGTAATTGCAACCCGCATTAATGGGGACCATTGTTCAAAAAGTTGGCCTATTGTACTGGAATTCCAATGGGGGCAGAACCGAGTATTAACAAGTGGATGGTTTGGTTTGGGGGCTATCGTTTGGGTGGATTTGAGCAATGGGTGTACTGTCGGTTATGGCTCAGTATCGAGATAAAAGTACTAACCGAACAGACCAGCATTTCTTGCTAAAAGCTTGGTTGGGCTATCCAGGCGTGCGGGCACTGGTTGCGCCTTTTGCATTGAGCGGTCCTGTTCGTCGACTGTGTAGCCGCCCCCCAAAAGACTAATCTTATCGGCCGGCATTTTTATTGGAATCTTGGTAGGGCTACCCAGATGCGCGCCCTTTGATTGCTGCCTTCGCGGGCCGAACTGTCCAGTTCTGCAGCTATCGCAGCGCAATAAAAAAGGCCGACCTTCTCGGTCAGCCTTTTTATTAAATCTTGGTAGGACTATCCAGATTCGAACTGGAGACCTCTACCATGTCAAGGTAGCGCTCTAACCAACTGAGCTATAGTCCTGAAGAGGCGCGTACTCTACCAACAAGGTTTATATCTATCAATAGGTTAGTGGGGTTTTTTATGCTGTGGATTAATGGCGCTTTTGGGTCACAAAAAGCTAGGGGTGTGGTTGCCCTTTAGGGCTTACTCCCTATAATACGTCCTCTCGCCGGCAGTACGCTGCCTTCTTTACACGTGGCCTTTGGTAGGGGTCACCACTGGATTCAGGAAACAACAATGCCTGTTATTACGCTTCCCGATGGCTCTGAGCGCCGTTTTGACCATGCTGTGTCTGTTTACGACGTGGCGGCTGACATTGGCCCAGGGTTGGCCAAGGCCACCATTGCCGGCCGTGTAAACGGCGAGCGGGTTGATGCTTCTGACCTTATAGAGGCTGACGCCAAGCTGGAAATCATCACCGCCCGCGATGAAGATGGTCTGGAGATTATCCGCCATTCCTGCGCGCACCTCTTGGGTCATGCCATCAAGCAGCTTTGGCCCGATGCCAAGATGGCCATTGGGCCCACCATCGAAAATGGCTTTTACTACGACGTTGACCTAGATCACTCGCTGACAGACGAAGATGTGGAGCGCCTGGAGGCGCGCATGTTGGAGCTGGCCAAAACCGAATACGACGTGGTTAAGAAGAAGGTTAGCTGGGATGAGGCGGTGGCTGCTTTCCAGACTCGCGGTGAGCCCTACAAGCTGGAAATTCTCGAGCGCGATATTCCGAAAGACGACCGCCCCGGGCTCTATCATCACGAAGAATACGTCGATATGTGCCGTGGGCCGCACGTACCCAATATGCGTTTTTGCCAGCATTTCAAGCTGATGCGGGTTTCGGGTGCCTACTGGCGAGGCGACTCAGATAACAAGATGTTGCAGCGTATCTACGGCACCGCCTTTGGCGATAAAAAAGCCCTAAAGGCGCATCTGAGTTTTTTAGAAGAGGCGGTCAAACGCGATCACCGCAAGCTCGGCAAAAAGTACGATTTTTTCCATATTCAGGAAGAGGCGCCTGGTATGGTGTTTTGGCACCCGCGTGGCTGGGCTATTTATACCGCCGTGGAAGAGTACATGCGCAAAGTGCAGCGCGACAATGGCTACCAGGAAATCAAGACGCCCCAGGTGGTTGATCGCAGCCTGTGGGAGCGTTCTGGGCACTGGGACAAATTCCGCGACAACATGTTTACCGTTGAGTCAGAGGCTCGCGATTACGCCGTTAAGCCCATGAACTGCCCCTGCCACATACAGGTCTTTAACCAGGGGCTGAAAAGCTATAAAGAGCTGCCCATTCGGCTGGCTGAGTTTGGCAGCTGCCACCGCAATGAGGCTTCCGGCACGCTGCAGGGGTTGATGCGGGTGCGGGCCTTTACCCAGGACGATGCGCACATATTCTGCTCAGAAGAGCAGATCCAGGAAGAAGTCAGCATTTTCACCGATCTTCTCTACAAAGTGTATGCAGATTTTGGCTTTAACGATGTCATTATTCGGCTTTCTACGCGCCCAGAGCAGCGGGTGGGCAGCGATGAGGTCTGGGATAAAGCCGAGCAGGCCCTGGCCGACGCGTTAGAAGCTAAGGGGCTGGAGTACAGTTTGCTGCCGGGTGAAGGGGCCTTTTACGGTCCGAAAATTGAGTTCTCGCTGAAGGATTGCCTGGGTCGAGTTTGGCAATGCGGTACCATTCAGGTGGACTTCTCCATGCCGGGCCGGCTGGGGGCGCAGTTTGTGGCCGAAGACGGCTCGCGCCAGGTGCCGGTCATGTTGCACCGGGCGATTTTAGGCTCATTCGAGCGTTTTATCGGGATTCTGATCGAAAACTACGAGGGCGCATTTCCACTCTGGCTGGCACCGGAGCAGGTGGCGATTCTGAATATTACGGACAATCAGGCCGAATATGTGAAGAAAATCGAAGAATCCTTGAAAAACAAAGGCTTCAGAGCGTTTTCGGACTTGAGAAACGAGAAGATCGGCTTTAAAATCCGCGAGCACACCATTCAGCGGGTTCCCTACCTGCTGGTCGTCGGCGATAAAGAGATGGAAACCGGTAAAATTACGGTGCGTAACCGTAACGGGGAAGATCTGGGCGCCATGACGGTGGACGAACTGGCAGAACGCTTACATGCTGAGATAGCGAAAAAGAGCGTTTCATAAGATTACTGGGTATCTGGGCGGTCAACTTTGGGGAAGGCCGCCGCAGACTCAGTAATCTTTTGCTGTTGTAGCCCAATATTGGGTAACTAGAAAGGAGGCATTAGCCATCAAACGAGATAGCGCGAAGAGCGGTAAATCAAAGAAAGCCCGTATTAATGAACAGATCGAAGCGAGCGAAGTTCGCTTGATTGGTGCCGATGGCGAGCAGGTGGGTATTGTCACCATCGCAGAAGCACTGGCTGCAGCACAGGCTGCATCGCTGGATCTGGTTGAAATCGCGCCCGATGCCGAGCCGATAGTATGTAAGATTCTAGACTACGGCAAGGAAGTGTTTGAGGCCAAAAAGGCCAAGGCTGCTGCCAAGAAGAAGCAGAAACAACAGCAAATTAAAGAAATCAAAATTCGCCCAGGGACGGACGTAGGTGACTATCAGGTAAAACTACGCAACCTGATACGTTTCCTTGAAGATGGGGATAAAGCCAAGGTGTCCTTGCGATTCCGCGGCCGAGAGATGGCGCACCAAGAGCTGGGCATGGAGATGCTGAAACGCATTGAAAATGATCTGGCGGAATACGGTGTCGTCGAGCAGCATCCGAAAATGGAAGGTCGGCAGCTGATGATGGTTCTCTCTCCCAAAAAGAAGAAGTAGCCGGGCTTTTTAGCTGCCTTGTTACTTATATTATTTAACTCGCAAATGCGGAGTGTTTTATTATGGCAAAAGCTAAAGTACACAGTGGTGCTGCTAAGCGCTTTAAAAAGACAGGCGCTGGTTACAAGCACAAGCACGCTAACCGTAGTCACATCCTCACTAAGATGACCACCAAGCGCAAGCGTCACCTGCGCGGTACCGATATCCTGGATAAGGATAATGTTGTACTGGTTGATCGTATGTTCCGCGCCAAGTAATTGGCAGTAACCTTAAGTAGAGGATTGAAGTATGGCCCGTGTTAAACGTGGTGTAGTGGCGCGTCGTAGCCACAAAAAAGTTCTGAAGGCCGCAAAAGGTTACTACGGTGCACGTTCACGTGTATTCCGCGTAGCCAAGCAGGCTGTTATTAAAGCTGGTCAGTACGCTTACCGCGACCGCAAGGTTAAGAAGCGTAACTTCCGCGCACTGTGGATCACCCGTATCAACGCGCAGTCGCGCGCTGAAGGTTTGAGCTACAGCAAGCTGATCGCCGGCCTTAAGAAAGCAAACATTGCATTGGATCGTCGTGTGTTGGCTGATATCGCCGTTCACGACAAAGCGACCTTTGCAACTATCGTGGAAAAGGCTAAAGCAGCTCTGGCTTAAGTCGCACGATAGGGGGCGCAAGCCCCATTGTGTTTCAAAAGGGAAGGGGCCAGTGCCTCTTCCCTTTTTTGTTTAACGAGCAGGGCAAGCCTGCAGCGTCACAGAATGTGGCCACTAACAACAGCAGCATTTTGCACAGGCAAAGTGCCCGATCATAAAAGCTGATCAGCGGAGAATATGAATGGAAAACCTGGTCGCGCTCACAGAAGAAGCGCTTGAGCTGGTTGCCAAAGCCGAAGACTTGGCCGCGCTAGATTACGTGCGCGTAGAATATTTGGGTAAAAAGGGCAAAATTACTGCACTGCTTAAAGGCCTGGGTAAATTAAGCGCTGAAGAGCGGCCTGCGGCGGGAGCAGAAATTAACAAGGCCAAAGAGCAGGTTCAAAATTCCCTTAACGACAAGCGTGCAGCGCTGGAAGCGGCTGCAATTAATGCACGCTTAGCAAGCGAAACCATCGATGTTACTCTATCGGGGCGCGGTCAGCAGGCGGGCGGTCTTCACCCGGTCACCCGTACACTCGAGCGCATCAGCAAAATATTTTTACAGGCTGGCTATCAGGTGGAAGAGGGGCCTGAAGTAGAAGACGACTACCACAACTTTGAGGCGCTCAATATTCCCTCGCACCACCCGGCACGCGCCATGCACGACACTTTTTATGTGGATGCAAGCCATGTGCTGCGCACCCACACATCACCGGTGCAGGTGCGCACCATGGAAAATCAAGCGCCGCCCATTCGGGTGATCTGCCCTGGCCGCGTTTATCGTTGCGATTCTGACATTACCCACACGCCTATGTTTCACCAGGTTGAAGGCTTGGTGGTCGATAAAAATATCAGCTTTGCCGATTTGAAAGGCACGGTGGATCAATTTTTAAAGGCGTTTTTTGAGGCCGACGTGCCGGTGCGCTTTCGCCCTTCGTACTTTCCCTTTACCGAGCCCTCTGCCGAGGTGGACATTCAGTGTACTCAGTGTCACGGCAAAGGCTGCCGCGTGTGCAAGCAAAGTGGCTGGTTGGAAATTATGGGTTGCGGGATGGTGCACCCCAACGTCTTTAGCGCCAGCGGCGTAGATCCTGAAACCTATTCGGGTTTTGCCTTTGGGATGGGCGTTGAACGATTGGCCATGCTGCGCTATGGCGTAAACGACCTGCGCCTGTTCTTCGAGAACGATCTGAAATTCCTTGGGCAATTTTAAACAGTTTCACGACGGTTAGGCCGCAGGTGTCTGCGGCGCCACTCAAATTTGGACAGATTTTGACTTATGAAAATCAGTGAATCCTGGCTGCGGGAATGGGTTAACCCGCAAGTGTCTACCGCCGAGCTATGTGAACAGCTGACAATGGCTGGGCTGGAAGTGGACGGCATCGAAGCCGTTGCCGGCGAGTTTTCGGGCGTTATTGTGGGCGAAATTGTTGAGGTCGCACCACATCCCGACGCCGACAAACTGCGCGTGTGCCATGTGGCGGGTATCGCCGACACGCTGACCCAAGTGGTGTGCGGCGCGCCCAATGCACGCCAGGGTATTAAGGTGCCCTTTGCCACCGTAGGCGCAGTATTGCCCGGTGATTTTAAAATCAAAAAGGCGAAGCTGCGCGGCGTTGAATCTTTCGGCATGCTGTGTGCACAAACTGAATTGCAGGCCGGCGATGACGACAGCGGCCTGTGGGAGTTGCCGGTCGACGCCACAACTGGCCAAGACCTGCGCGAATACCTGTCGCTAAACGATAGGATTATTGAAGTGGACCTCACACCAAACCGCGCCGACTGCTTGGGCCTTGCCGGCATTGCCCGCGAAGTGGGCGTGCTAAACAGCGTACCGGTGGTAGAGCCTGCTATTGAGGCCGTGCCCGCAGTAATCGACGATAGCTTACCCGTGCAGCTTGGCAGCGGCTGCGGTCGCTATTGCGCCCGCGTGGTGCGCAATATAGACGTTACTAAGCCGTCGCCTCTGTGGCTGCAAGAGCGGCTGCGTCGCGCTGGCCTGCGCAGTATCGACGCCGTGGTGGATGTGACCAACTATGTGTTGCTGGAATTGGGGCAGCCCATGCACGCTTTTGATTTGGCAAAGCTCAGCGGCGGTATTCAGGTGCGCCAGGCTCAAACCAACGAAGCGCTGACCCTGCTCGATGGTCAAGATGTGACATTGAAAGATGACACCCTGGTCATTGCCGATGATTCGGGTCCCTTAGCCATCGCCGGCGTGATGGGTGGCTTGGCTTCTGCTGTGACCGACCAAACCCGCGACATCCTGTTTGAAAGTGCGTTTTTCACGCCGGAAATGATTGCCGGTAAAGCGCGCAGCTACGGTTTGCACACAGATTCTTCGCACCGATTTGAGCGCGGTGTGGACTACCGCTTGCAGCGCAAGGCCATAGAGCGCGCTACCGCGCTCTTGCTGGCGATCACCGGGGGCGAGCCAGGCCCCGTAATCGAATTAGAAAATCCCGACAGCCTGCCCGCTGAGAGCCGTGTCGTGCTGCGCCGGGAGCGCATACAGGCAGGCTTGGGTTTCGCCATCGACGACGTTCGCGTGCTGGATATATTAACGCGCTTAGGGTTAACGCTAGAGGCTGAAACGGCTGACGGTTGGCGCTTTAAGGTGCCCAGTCATCGGTTCGATATCGCCATCGAAGCCGATTTGCTGGAAGAGCTGGCGCGCATCTATGGCTACAACAATCTGCCAGTCACCAACATGCACGCCGACTTGCCGGTATTGCCGGTGCCCGAGGCCGAAACGCCGCTCGGCACCTTGCAGCGCACGCTTATTGCGTTGGGTTATCAAGAAGCGATTACCTATAGCTTTGTTGAGCCAAAGTTGCAGCAGCTGTTTGATCCCGATACAGCCGCCGTGTCGCTTATGAACCCCATTAGTGCCGATATGAGCGTAATGCGCACCAGCTTGTTGCCCGGTCTGGCGGCTACCTTGCAGTACAACGTTAACCGCCAGCAAACCCGCGCCCGCCTGTTTGAAACGGGGCTCACCTTCGTACCCGGCGGTACTGGCCCGGCGGGCTTGACACAGGAGGCTAAGCTGGCTGGACTAATCTACGGCGATCGCGCGCCTGAATCCTGGGTTCACGGCAAAGATAAGGTTGATTTCTACGATATTAAAGGCGATTTAGAGCGCTTGCTGGCAGCGGCCGGTGCCGACCGCGACTGCCGCTTTGAGCCGGGTCAGCATCCCGCCTTGCACCCGGGCCAAACAGCCGTTTTGCTAAAAGGTGGTGAACCCGTGGGTATTGTGGGCGCCTTGCACCCCAGTACCCAGCAAGCGCTGGATCTGGATAGCCCGGCGTTTGTGTTTGAGGTCTCCCTTGCGGCGTTGCAAGCAGGGCGTATGCCGCGGTTTACACCGGTATCCCGCTACCCAGAGGTTCGGCGCGATCTGGCCGTGCTGGTAGACCAAAGCGTGGCGGCAGAAACTCTCCAAAATGCAGTAAAAGCAGCGGCTGGAGAGCACCTTATTAAGTTAAAGGTATTTGACGTATATAGCGGCAAAGGTATTGATCCACATAGAAAAAGTGTTGGGCTGGGCTTGACGTATCAGCATCCATCCCGCACTCTTAACGACGATGAGATCAACGCTTCCATCGCAGCCGTCGTTGCGCATCTGGAGGCCACGTATAACGCGACCTTGAGGTAAGAGGGCACAGCATAAGGGGTGACTATGTCAGACGGAGCTTTAACTAAAGCTGATCTGGCCGAAAAGCTGTACGAACAACTGGGCTTAAACAAACGTGAAGCCAAAGAGTTAGTAGAGTCTTTCTTTGAAGAAATCCGCCATGCACTGGAAACTAACGAGCAAGTGAAGTTATCGGGTTTCGGTAACTTCGACTTGCGTGACAAGAGCCAGCGCCCCGGCCGCAACCCAAAAACTGGGGAAGAAATCCCTATTACAGCCCGTCGCGTGGTGACCTTTCGCCCCGGCCAAAAGCTAAAGGCAAGAGTAGAGGAACATGCTCGAACCAAGTAATAACGATGAATTACCGGTCATACCGGGTAAGCGTTACTTTACCATTGGCGAAGTGAGCGAGTTGTGCGCGGTAAAGCCACACGTCTTGCGCTATTGGGAACAGGAATTTCCCCAGCTAAACCCGGTAAAGCGCCGCGGTAATCGCCGCTACTACCAACGCGAAGATGTACTGACTATCCGTCAAATTCGCTCCTTGCTTTATGATCAGGGGTTCACCATTGGTGGCGCACGCCAGCAAATGACCGGTGACACACCTGCCGCTTCGACTGAAGTGGCCGATAGCAAGTTTGGCGATGTCATCAAACAAATGATTGCCGAACTGGAAGAGTTGTTGTTAGTTCTAAAGCCTTGAAAAGGCTTGCAATATTGGCAGAAAGCGGTATTATGCCGCCTCTCGGTTGGGCAGTTGAAGAAATTACTTTTTCAAATCAACGGTTTAGCTGATCTCGGAGCGTAGCGCAGTCTGGTAGCGCACTATACTGGGGGTGTAGGGGTCGTGGGTTCAAATCCCGCCGTTCCGACCATACAAAGTGACAAGTCCCCCACTTGTCCGATAAAAAGCCTGGGCTAGTCCCGGGCTTTTTTTTGCCTGTAAGTTTGACGAGCGCTAAGGAGCCTTGCCGTGGATATCGAACTGTTTGAAACCCTGTCTCTTTATATTGGCATATCTCTGCTGATGGGATTTATGGGCTTTATCGTTTGGGACTTGGCAAAGGCGTCAAAAGCCGGCCGTTTTGGCACAGTGATCTTGTTCATTGTACTGGGGCTTTGCATGGCGGGCTTTATTATCAAGGCCATCTTAGTCGAAGTGTTAGCCCAATAAAAAAACGGGGCCTGAGCCCCGTTTTTTAAGGCTGCGCTTAGTGCGCGCAACCATTCGTTAGGTGGTGCGTTCGATTAAAAGCCGCACACCAAGTCCCAATCGCTGGTGCCAGGCTCGCTCGCCGTCCACCACTTGGCTTGATAGACCGCGCTGTTGTGGCGCATGCGGTCGCCGCCATTGGCGTGAGACGGATTGCCCGCCCAGTCTTTTTGTGGAAAGTTGGGGTAGGCAGGGTAACTGGCGGGCTCAATGTTTTGCGCTGCGCAATCACCGGAGCCTGTACCGCCGTCGCCACCACCAGTACCGCCGTCAACGGTGCCGGCCGGCAGATTTGGGTACTCCTGTTTTAGCGCAAAGGCCTGGCTGCCAATTTTCACCTCCCAGTTAGAAGGTAGGGAAATGGGCAAGTAGTACTTCATCACCACCTTCCAAGATTCGCCGTGCTTCACCGTCAAATAATTGGGCGTGGCAATTTTCACGCGGTGGAAATTATTTTCCAGGCCGCCAATGTTGTTACCGGCGGCATTAGAACCGTTTACCACCACCGTGAGTCCCGCTGCACTTTGATCGGCAACATTGTCCGGCGCAGAGGTGGCCACATCGAAGTAGAACTCTGTGCCACCCGGCAAATCCACGCCCGAGTTGTTGGTGATAATAAGGTCTGGCGTGATGGGGTAGTTAGAATCGCCCAGCGCAAAGTTCGTCAGATCAAAGCTGATATCTAACTGTTCTGTTGGCAATGCCACTTCCGCCCGTTGATTGCCGTACTTGGGTGCGTTGGCAAATTTACTGGCAATGGCACTGGTCAGCGTGTGGCCCATTTCGTATTCGCCAGCATCCGCGTTAAAACGGTAATCGCCCGCCAGCTCCCAGAACATGATGCCGCCAATGCCCTGTTCAACCACATAGTCTGCTTTGCGGTTGATGGACTGCTCGTCTTCAGTGGAGATGAAAACTTTTTTCTCGGCATTCCACAACCAAGGGGCAACCAGTGTGCTGTTGTAGTGGCGCACGTAAGTGCCCTGCAATTGGTGATAAGGGTTGTTGACTGGATCTAACCCGTAGCTGGTTAGGTAGCTACCCAATATACCGTTTTCAAGGTTTTTAGCGTGCCACATGGGGTTGGAGCCCGCACCGAGTTCATCGCCCATTTCATTTTTGTCGTGCCACAAATTGTCGATACCAATGGCGCCAAATCCGCACTTGTTGGTTTCGCCTTCACCGGTACCCGGCGGGCATTCGCCCTGATTGGGCAGCGACGCCTCGCCCCATAATCCATTTGTGCCACCTTCAACGCCCTGCCAGCCGCGGGTGTAGTAGGGCACACCGATGTTAATTCGGCCTGCGGGCATAGAGCCGCGGAAATAATGGTAGGCCCAGTCGGTATTTAAATAGCCAACATTTTTGTACTGGCCGCCGTAGGCATTCCATTTAATCAGCTCGGAATCTTCGCCGTTATCAAACAGTGGTGCATTGGGCCCAACGAACTGATTCCAGGAGCCGTGAAGATCGTAAGACATGATATTCACGTAATCCAAGTACTGCACCGACTTAAAGGCTTCCATACCGCGCAACAGATAGCCGGAAGAGGGCGATGCAATGGTCAGCATATAATGCTTTCCATCAGCGGCACCGGCAGCATCCAGTTTTTCGCGCAGGGTTTTCATCAGCACATTATAAGAGGCATTTAAACCGCCGCGCATGGCATTGGAAATATGAAAATCCAAGGGATTGCCGGCATCGTTCATAGACGTTGGGTATTCGTAGTCTATGTCTGCACCGTCAAAGCCGTAAGTGCGCAGGAAATTAACGACCGAGTCTGCAAAGGTATTGATGCCCGCAGTGTTTACCGAGCCATCGCTGTTTGTGGTCATGGTGTAAAAGCCACCCGAAGCCACGCGGCCATCGCCTTCAAAATACCCGCCAGTCTCGGCCCAGCCGCCGATAGACACTAAGGTCTTAACGTGCGGATACTGCTTTTTGTATTTATTCAGCAGATTAAAGTGGCCTTTGTAGGGCAGGGTGGGGTCCATTTCTGCACCGGTAACGCCGGGCCATTCCATACCGGTGGCCGGATTGGTGGGTGCATCGGCGCCAACCGACACTTCATTGTTGCTGTTGACATGCGCAAAGGCATAGTTGATGTGGGTGAGTTTATCCCAAGGTATTTGATGCGCGAGATAGGCGGGGCCGTTATTACCGGTACGCCAGCTGGTAAAGTAGCCAATAACGCGGCGAGTAGCACTGCCCATCAGCTCGCGGCCGTCGGTGTCGTACACGGTGCAGTAGGGCACATCGATACCGGGTGTAGCATACAAACCATCGGGACGACAATCGGCGTGATTGACGGAGCCGTCATTTTGCACGTTCACGCTTTGTGACGCCTCGGCCGTTTTGTTTTGATTGTCGAACGCCACAGCTTTTAACGTGTGATTACCAGCAGCGGCTGTCCAACTAGCCTCGTACGGCAGGCTGGTGTCGGTGCTCAGTAGCTGATTGTCTACGTAAAACTCCACCTTGCTCACCGAGCCATCTGAATCTGTGGCGGTGGCAGAGAGCGCAACCTGATCGCCTGCAATTACACCGTCGGCAACTGGTGCCAGGGTGACGTTGGGTGCATCGTTGGAATCGGCGGCAACAGTAAAGGCCTGGCTGGTGCTTTGGGTTTCTGCGCTGTCATTGTCCACGGCAATGGCGTACAGCGTATGATTGCCCGCACTGGCTTGCCAGCTGGCTTCAAAGGGCGCCACATTGTCGGTAGACAGTAAATTGTTATTTAAATAAAAACGCACGGCCGTTACCTGGCCATCCGAGTCGCTGGCGCTGGCGCTGAATTGTGTTTGCTGGCCTTCCATTAAATTGGCGGGCACTGCGGACACACTGATGCTCGGCGCATTGTTTGGCAGCGCGGTCACCGACACGCTGGTTGCAGCTGTCTGTGTGGTGGCGCCTTGGTTATCGGTGGCCACTGCATGGATGCTGTGATTACCGGCGGTTGCCTGCCATTGCGCTGTATAAGGTGCACTGGTATCGGTGCTGATTAATTGGCCATCAACATAAAAAGCAACTTGCGCCACGGTGCCGTCTGTATCGCTGGATGTGGCAGAGATGTTGATGGTATCGCCTTCAGTGGCGCTGGTGGGCGCCGTGTGATTAACGCTAGGGGCTTCGTTTGTCGTGCCACCTTGGGTTACCTGGATGGTGACGGTATTGCTGGTGGTACAACCATCGGTATTGCACAGCGAAACTTGTAACTGGTTACTGCCGGCAGGGTAGTTGCTTACGCACTCGGCGCTTTGTTGATTTTGCCCATTGGCTGTGAGCTGGCCTTCACATTGAACTGCACCATTGTTAAACAGCGTCCATTGCGTGCCGTTAGTTCCCCACCACATATCCCAGTGAACGGTAATGCCGTTACCGCTTTCATAACTGCTGGGCATCCAGGCGATATTGGGTTTGGCCGGTGCCGCCGCATGGCTGGGTGAACTAGCCACCGCAAAAGCCATAGCAACGCCCAGCCCGATTTGGGAGCGTTTAAACATCGTGTTACACCTCTTGGTTATTGTTTTGATTTTCTGGTACATCACACATCTGAAAACGGCACGCCGGCGACAAATACACAGGGGTATTGAGTGGGGTACACATCCACAGAATGACAACGTTGTATCATAATGACAAAGATATGACAACGTTGTCAGATTGAGGCTGCGATATTGTTCAAATCTAAGGGTGTCGTTGTGAGTCAACTTTAATTAAGGAGTTGATAACAAAAACAGAGGGTTGAGTAATTTAATTAAAGTAGGGTGTGAAGTAATCGTTTGCCATTACAGTGGGGACTAAATTGCCATTATGCGGCATCCAGTCTTGGGAAAGCGCATTAACTTAAGGCGTTTACGGCTGCAACCATCATGCCTTGGGCACCTTACCAGACTTTTTCGGCGGTGCTGATTCTGGCTATTCGGCGCAGCCGAAACCCCAGAAGCCAGCAGCCGCCAAGGCTCCGCAGAACAAAACCGACACCTATACGCCTAAGCCTGCGCCAACGCCAAAACCGCCGCCGCCAGAGTCGCCCAAAAAGAAATACCTCGACGTATTCCATGAGGCATCCGACACCTACGATTTACGGTTGTCCGGCTTCGTTCACGGTACGTTTAATGGCAAGCTAAAGGTCTTGGGCCAAGTGGAAGTTATCGACAGCACGTTGCACGTCAAAGACGTGTACGACTTGGCCGCGCTGCGGTCCCTTGGTTGGCGGTCGGCGATCATGCCTTACGGGCTCCAGATGCAAAAGAACGACATAGAGATCGTCGTGCGTCCGTGGCCAGTCGATAGCTGGGGCAAGGTCAACGATGGCCAGCGCGCTTCATTGGCAGCCAATTAAACCGCCACAGAAGCCCACCACCGAATAACGTAACATTTCGCATAAATCCCTGCGTTGATGTTGAAAAAAAGGCCCCTGTGTGACGCTAACAGCGCACAGGGGCCTTTTGGTTGTCAGCCGCCAGCGGATGGCAAACTAAAGCCGCCAGTAGCTGGCGGCTGGCAATTTACACATAACGCACATTATGCGGGGGGTTGACGCCAGTCATACCCCCTACAAATGCAACAACGCCTTGATCGCCCCTCTACAAGCCCCGTATTTACTGGCTTCAGAAATTCAATCACCTGGCATTGCATGTTGGCGAGCACCGGACGACGACACCGGACAAGCTCTGCTTGACCGCTTGGCGTTGTCCTCCGTAGCGGCAGGCAAAAGCCGGGCAGGGCACCGCTGGCGCCCCGCTCGGAACCTGTACGGGTACTAGTTACACCCGTACATTACCGCAAAGTCCTGCGGTAAAAGGCGCTATTCGAGCATCTCAATCAACTGCTTTATCCGTTCCCAGATGCTGATAGCGATCATAACCATCACTGCCGCATCCTTAGCACGCCTTAGCCATTCCCAAATTTCGCTCAACTTACCCATTTTGATCTCCCCATGGTCTGATTACATGGCGAGCTTTGCATGGCGAACTGGTAAATAAGTTTTTTTGATTGAAATTATTTTCAGATGACCCAGTTGCGAGACTGGCACCCCAAATGTTATGAGAAAGGGCTGATTTTTTACCGATGAATTTCGTAACCCTCGTTATGAAATAATTAACCAAAAGAGGTCTTATCATGAGTAACGTTTCGAAAGCTTCATTAGATAGTCGCGCTTTGGCAATGATGTCAAAGACGTACTTTTTTGAACAGAAAAATCCCAGTCACCCAATGTTCAAGACCATTGGCAATGCACGCGTTGCCGCCGTAGTGATCAATGAGACAACGCCACCTGAATTACTGCTGCAGGGGGAGGGGGGTGATCCAGCCTATTATCACATGGAAGAACTGTCGTATTCCTCCGCACTCCAGCTCGCTATGTGATTCCATTTTTTTCTGACTCTCCTGTATGATCCAAAATTTTGGACAGGGGAGTCAGCCACCGTGTTGGTACGCCGCTCACGTTTTCTACTATCCATCCGCGATTTAAATGGCGATCATCTATCTAGATTCTGGTCAGAAGAGGGTGCTTATTTATCCAAGAATAAGCGGCTTTGCACGTTCAATACTGCCGCACAATTTGAAACGCCAGACCAGGCCCGCGCGTTTTATGCATCGTGGAAACATGCCGATCGCTATCGATTGGTACTTGATGAAATCAAACGCTATGTAGAGGTACCTGATCCGGTCTACCCGGACGATCACCCCAGATCAATCGTTAATCGCATAATGCAATCTGAGTCAGTAAATGTTTCACGTACGGCAATATCTTGGTTTACCAACGTAGACCCTAACTGGACTAAAAGCACCATAGCCAGGCACCGTGAAATTTTGCTCAAGTATGGTATCGACATAAGTCAAAAGCCTAAACGGC